>NZ_JBHMFS010000004.1:0-266591 GCF_051433165.1 Falsiroseomonas sp. E2-1-a4
CTCCCCCCCCAGGAGGGGGGGGGGGGGGGGGGGTGTTCCCCCCCCCCCCCCCCCCCCCCCACCCACCGCGTTGGGTTTCAGGTGCCGCAGAAGGTCGCCAGCACGCGTTCCTCCGGCTGCGCCGGCAGGGCATGGCGTGCATGGTCCGGCTGGTCCTCGAAGGGGCGGGACAGCACGTGCACCAGTGTTTCAAAGGGGCCGAAATCGTCGCGGCTGGTGGCGGCGGCGATGGCTTCCTCGACCAGATGGTTGCGCGGGATGAAGGCCGGGTTCGCCGCGCGCATCGCGGCATCCGGCAAGGCGCCGAGCGCCCGACGCGCGTGCCAGGCTTCCGCCCAGCCATCGAAGGCGGCGGGGTCCGCGAACAGTGCGCGCGCCGATGCCGGCTCCGTCGCCAAAGCGCGGAAGGTGAGGGTGAAATCCGCCTGGTTCGCCGCCATGCGGGACAGCAGGCCCTGGATCAGCGTGGCGTCGTCTTCCTCCACGCCGGCCAGGCCGAGCTTCGCGCGGAAGGTCCCGAGCCAGGCCGCCTGGAAGATCGGTGCGAAGCCCGAAAGCGCTTCCTGCGCCACCTGGATCTGCGCGTCCTCATCGGCCGCGAACAGCGGCAGCAGCGTCTCGGCCAGCCGGGCCAGGTTCCATTGCGCGATGCGCGGCTGGTTGGCGTAGGCGTAGCGGCCGGCATGGTCGATGGAGCTGAACACCGCGCCGGGGTCGTAGGCCTCCATGAAGGCGCAGGGGCCGTAGTCGATGGTCTCGCCGCTGATGGTCATGTTGTCGGTGTTCATCACGCCATGGATGAAGCCGAGACCGAGCCAACGTGCGATCAGCGCCGCCTGCCGAGCCACCACGCCCTGGAAGAAGGCGAGCGCAGGCTGCTCGGCCTGCGCCGCCGCAGGGTCGTGCCGGGCAATGGCATGATCCAGAAGTACCTGCACCGCCGCGCCGTCGCCGCGGGCGGCAAAGTATTGAAACGTGCCGACGCGGATATGGCTGGCGGCGACGCGCGTCAGCACGGCGCCGGGCAGGGGGGTTTCGCGGAAGACCTCCTCCCCGGTCGCGACCGCGGCCAAGGCGCGGGTGGTGGGCACGCCGAAGGCGGCCATCGCCTCACTGACGATGTATTCGCGCAGCACCGGCCCGAGCGCGGCACGGCCATCGGCGCGGCGGGAGAAGGGGGTGGGGCCGGAGCCCTTGAGCTGGATGTCGCGCCGCTGGCCGTCCCGACCCACCACCTCGCCCAGCAGAATGGCGCGGCCATCGCCGAGGCGGGGGGTGAAATGCCCGAACTGGTGGCCGGCATAGGCCTGGGCGAGGGGTTCCGCGCCCTCCGGCACGGTGTTGCCGGCCAGGACATCCACCGACAGCGCGGCAGGGTCGATGCCGAGTTGCTCGGCCAGTGCGGTGTTCAGCCGGATCAGTCGCGGCGCCGCAACGGGCGTCGCTGGCTGCCGGGCATGGAAGTGCTCCGGCAGGCGGGCATAGGAATTGTCGAAGGGGATGGTGGGGGCCATGGGGGTGGCTCCTTACGAATGGGCGCGGCGCGCCCCCCTCACCCAATCCTCTCCCCCCGAGCGGGGGGAGAGGGCTTTTAGGTCAGGCTTCGAGGAAGCTGCGGAGGGCGCGGCCCTGGTTGGACTGGCGCAGCTTGCCGAGGGCCTTCGCCTCGATCTGGCGAATGCGCTCCCGCGTCACGCCGAAGGTGCGGCCGACTTCCTCCAGCGTGTGCTCGCTGTTCATGCCGATGCCGAATCGCATCCGCAGGATGCGTTCCTCACGCGGCGTCAGGTCGCCCAACACCTTGCCGGCGGCATCCCGCAGCCCGGCGCGGGCGGCGGCGTCGAAGGGCAGGATCGCGTCCTTGTCCTCGATCAGGTCGCCGAGGCGGGCATCGCCTTCCTCGCCGATCGGGGCTTCGAGGCTCACCGGCTCCTTCGCCAGGCCCTGTACGGTGCGGACCTTCTCCAGCGGCATGCCGAGGCGGTTCGCCAGTTCTTCCGGCGTCGGTTCGCGGCCGGTCTGCTGCGCCAGGCGACGACCGGTGCGGACCACCTTGCCCACCGTTTCCGTCATGTGGACGGGAACGCGGATGGTGCGGGACTGGTCGGCGATGGCGCGCGTGACGGACTGGCGGATCCACCAGGTGGCATAGGTCGCGAACTTGAACCCACGGCGCCAGTCGAACTTCTCGACCGCCCGCATCAGGCCCAGGCTGCCTTCCTGGATCAAATCGCCCAGCATCAGGCCGCGGTTGCGATACTTGCGGGCGATGTAGACCACCAGGCGAAGATTGGCGCGGGTGAGTTCTTCCCGCGCCCGGCGCATGTCGCGCTCGGCGCTGGCGGCTTCGACATGCAGGCGGCGGAGCTGCGGCGCGGTCAGGCCACAGGCTTCCTCGATGCGCGCGAGCTCGGCGCGCACATCGACCAGGCCGGCCTTCAGGTCGCGCAGGCCGGCGGGCTTGGCGGCACCCTCAAGACGCGCGGAGGCACCCGCGGCGCCACCATTCCACAGCTTCAGGAAGTCGCCACGGCTGATGCGCGCGGCCTCGGCCAGGCGCAGGGCACGGCCATCCAGCATCATCAGCGCGCGGTTGGCATCGCGCAGCCGCTCGATCAGCTCCTCGATCCGGGCCGGGCGCAGGCGCAGTCCGGTGACCAGGGACACCGCCTCCGTCCGGGCCTTCGCCGCCTTGGTGCCGGCGGCACGCAGCGCGGTCAGACCTTCCAGCGCGGCGTCGATGGCGGCCAGCGCCTCCGGCTTCAGGCGGGCATCGATGGTCGCGTGCGGCGTCTCGACCGCGGCATCCTCGCCTTCCGGCGCGGGCTCCAGCAGCGTTTCCTCGGGCAGATTGGCGGCGGCGGTCGCCTCCAGCTCGATCACGTCGCGCAGCGGCATGCGGCCGGCCGCGATCGCATCGCGCCACTGGATCAGCGCGGCGGAGGTGGTGGGGCTCTCGCACAAGGCGGCCAGCATCGCATCGCGACCGGCCTCGATGCGCTGGGCGATGGCGATTTCGGCTTCGCGCGTCAGCGGCTCGGCAACGCCCATTTCACGCAGGAACAGCGCGACCGGGTCGTCGGACCGGCTGGCCGCGGCAGCTGCGGCGGCGGAGATGTTGCGCCCGGCGGGCTGGCCGTCGCCGGCCTCCTGCGGCTCATCGGCTGCAAGGGTCGGGCCGGATTCCTCGTCATCGCCATGGGCGACGCGGTCATCATTGCCGGTGTTGCCGAGGCCGAATTCCTCGAGCAGGGAGTTCGCCGCATCCTCGATCTCGTCCATCGGCAGCGGGTCCGCCACCATCTCGACGTCGAAGGATTCGTGCTCCGCCATACCGGGCATGTCGGGGGCGCCGGCATGGTCGTAGGGCAGGGGCCCAGCGCCAGCCATTTCGTCGCGATCCGTTGCCTTGCGTGCGAACATGCCGTCCATCTGTCGATCCGCTCCTCTTCGTTCCGCCGAGGCGGCCGAAGGCCACTTCTTCACCATTCAACCACCCCAGCCCCCCAGGCCGATGACACATCCCCGCCCCCACCGGGTGACCGGCAGGCGGAGAGGCCGACGAAAGGGGGGCGCGCCGCCATGACGGCGAGTGGGCCATATGGGCATCTGGACCCGCGCAGACACCCCTTATCGGAAGAAACCACGACTTTGTCCCGGCTTTTCTGCATGGCTCATCCCCGCCTGATCGAAACACGCCACCAATCCTTCGGGCGGATGACGCAATGATACGGTTCTGTTGATAATGTGATGCGCCGCAACCCAGGCTGGAACTGATGACCGAAGTCTTTATCAACCGCATCGCGACGGCCCTGCCGCGGCACCAGGTGCACGGCGCTTTCCGCGCCTTCGCCGCCCATCAGGCGCTGGGGCGGGATGCGCGGGCCTTCGGCCGCATGGCGGAACGCGCTGCCATCACCACCCGCCATTCGGTGCTGGAGCCGTCCCAGCCCGAAGGCTCCGGCACCGCCTGCGGCTTCTATCGCCAGGGCGGCGCCTTCCCGACCACCCGCGCCCGCATGGCGCGGTGGGAGGCGGAGGCCTCGCCCTTGGCCGAACGGGCGCTGCTGGACCTCGGCATGGAGCGGGACGGCCCCGGCATCACCCATCTGATCGTCGCCACCTGCACCGGCTTCGTCGCGCCGGGGCTGGATCGCCAGATCATCGCCCGCTTCGGCCTGCCCCTGAATGTGGAGCGCACCACGGTGGGCTTCATGGGCTGCCAGGCGGCGATCAATGCGCTGAAGCTGGCCTGGCACATGGTGCGGTCGGAACCCAAGGCGCGGGTGCTGGTGGTGTGCCTGGAGCTATGTACCCTGCATCTGCAGGACACCACGGCGCTGGAACAGCTTCTGTGCTTCCTGCTGTTCGCCGATGGCTGCGCCGCGGCGGTGGTCTCGGCGGAGCCGGAGGGGCTGGAGATGGAAGGCTTCAGCAGCGTCGTCATCCCCGAAGCGGCGGACCAGATCACCTGGCGGATCGGCGATGCCGGCTTCGACATGACGCTGTCCGGCATGGTGCCTTTCACCCTGGCGCATGCCCTGCCGGATCTGGCGCCCGTCATGCTGGGTGGGCGTGCGGTAGGGGAGGTGGCGCATTGGGCGGTGCATCCTGGCGGGCGGTCCATCCTGGACGCGGTGGCGCATGGGCTGGACCTGCCGGAGACTGCGCTGGAGACCAGCCGGGCGGTGCTGGATTCGCATGGCAACATGTCCTCCGCCACCGTGCTGTTCGTGTTGGCGCGGATGCTGGCCGCGGCCCGGCCCGGCCCCGGCTGCGCCCTGGCCTTCGGCCCGGGCCTTTCGGCCGAAGCCATGCGCTTCCGGGTCGCCTGACCATGCCGCGCAGCACCGCCGCCGAGATCATGGACGATGCCGGCCAGACCGAGGCGGATTTCGACGCGGCCCTGGCGGACCTCGCGCGGATCAACCGCATGACCTTCGCCACCACGCCGCTGCTGCGCTTCCTGGACCGCGTGGCGGCGGAGCGACCGGGCGAACCGCTCTCCGTGCTGGATGTCGGCGCCGGCGGCGGCGATGCGCTGCGCGCCATGGCCGCCTGGGGCGTGCGCCGTGGCGTGGCGTTGGACCTCTGGGGGCTGGACCGCAGCCCCTGGGCGGAAGCCCATGCCATGCGGCAGGCGACGCCGGCGCGTTGGATCACCGCCGATCTGTTCGACCTGCCGGCGGGGCGCCGCTTCGACGTGGTGGTCTGCGGGCTGTTCGCGCACCATTTGGACGACGCCACGCTGGTGCGCTTCCTGCGCTGGCTGCCGGCCCATGCGGCACGGCGCTGGCTGATCCTGGATCTGCACCGCCACCCCATCCCCTGGGCCGCCGTATGGGCCGGCACGCGGTTGCTGCGGATGCACCCGATGGTCTGCCATGACGGCCCGATTTCCGTCGCCCGCGGCTTCAGCCGGGCCGACTGGACGCGGCTGATCGGCGTGGCCAGGGTGGAGGCGACGCCGCGCTGGGTGCTGCCGTTTCGCTGGGCGGTGGAAGGGCCGGGCGCGTGAGAACGCTGATCCTCGGCGGCGGCCCGGCAGGTGCCGCGGCCGCGATCACCCTGGCCCGCGCCGGCGGCGCGCCGGTGCTGGTCGAGCGCGCGGCGCAGCCGGCCGAGAAGGTCTGCGGCGAATTTCTGGGCGCCGATGCGGCGGCGCTGCTGGCCGGGCTGGGGCTGGACCTGGAGGCGCTTGGCGCCGTGCCGATCCGCCAGGCCTGGATCGGCGCGGGCCGGCATCGCTGCGATTTCGCGCTGCCCTTTCCGGCCTGGTCGCTGCCGCGCGCCACGCTGGATGCCGCGCTGCTGCACCGCGCCGTGGTGGAGGGGGCGGTGCTGCGCTGCGGGGCGGCGGCCGTGGCCGCGGAGCCCACGCCGGCCGGCTGGCGGCTGCGCCTGGCGGATGGCGCCTGCCTGGATGGCGCGCGGCTGGTGCTGGCCACCGGCAAGCATGAGATGCGCGGCCTGGCCCGCCCGGTGGGGCCCGGCGCGCTGGGCCTGAAGCTGGCGCTGGACGGGGTGGATCTCGGCGACGCCATCGCCCTGCTGGCCTTCCGCGGCGGCTATGCCGGGTTGCAGCCGCGCGCTGGTGGCGGTGCCAATCTCTGCCTGGCGCTGGCCCCCGGCACGCCGGGCCTCGCGCGGGCGGCGCGTGATCCGGCCGCACTGCTGGGGATGGTGCGGCAGGGCTCGGCTTTGGCCGCCGCACTGCTTCGCCACGCGCGGCCCGCCTGGGCGCGGCCGCTGGCGGTGGGAGGCGTGCCCTACGGCTTCATCCACGGCGCGGCCGGCCCGGCGGGGCTGTTCCGGGTGGGGGACCAGGCCTCGGTCGTGCCGTCCCTGTGTGGCGATGGCATCGCCATGGCGCTCGCCTCTGGCCAGCGCGCCGGGCTGGCGATCGCGCAGGGCGGGACGGCGGCAGCGCACCATGCCGCCTGGGCGCGGGCGGTGCGGCCGGGCATGCGGCTGGCGGCGGTGGCGGATGGGCTGATGGCGCGCGCCCCGGCGGCGCTGGTTCTGGCCGTGGCGGGGCTGCCCGGCCTGGCCGGCTGGGCCGCCCGGCAGACCCGGATGGGCCTCGCCTGATCCGGAAAGGGGGTTGACCGGAACGCGATCGGACGCCATACGGCCCGCCATCCCAGCCTGTCCCGTTCGTCTAGAGGCCTAGGACACGGCCCTTTCAAGGCTGTAACACGGGTTCGAATCCCGTACGGGGCATTTCCCTCTCCAGTCGCGCCCAAGGCCGCTGGCCCTCATATCAGATCCCGACCGGAACCTGCGGCCGGCGACGCCGGTCGAACGGCCGAATGGCCGCCGCCGCGAGTGCGGCGAGCCAAGCGAAGCGCTGGCGCCTGAGGGCGTTGGAGCTATAGCCCCAACCGGTCACGATCCGCGGGATTTGGTATCAGTGGCTGAAGCGGTGCGTGCCGCCATCCACATGCACCACCTGCCCGGTGATGTAGCGGGCGCGCGGGGAGCACAGGAAGCACACCAGCACGCCAAGGTCGTCCGGTTCGCCAATGAAGCCGACCGGCACCTCCTTTTCCGCCCAGGCCTGGCGCGCGGCCTCATCCGGCAGGATGCGCGCATCGATCTGCTCCGACCGCAGGCGGCCAGGTGGCACCGAATTCACCGTAATGCCATCCCGGCCCAACTGGCGGGACAGCGCCTTGGCCCAGATGTGGACCGCGCCGTTCGGGGCATTGGCGGCGTTGATGATATGCGGCTCGTCGCTGCCGGTGATGTTGACGATGCGGCCGAATTTCTGGGCCTGCATGGCCGGGATGATGGCGTGGGCCATGCGGCGGCCGGCGTGGAAATTGATTTCCATCGATTCCTGCCAGACCTCATCCGGGCCGAGATCCTGCTGCGGGCGGCTGCCGCCCGCATTGTTCACCAGGATGTCGCAGCGGCCGAATCGGGCCAGCACGGCATTCCGCGTGCGAATCGCGGCGGTGGGGTCCGTCACGTCCTCGGCCAGCAGCAGCGGCTGGGCGGAGGCGGGCAGGGTGGCGGCGAAATCCTCCAGCCGGCCCATGCGGCGGGCGAGCAGCGCCAGCTTGCAGCCTTCCTCCGCCAGCAGGCGGGCGATGCTGCGGCCGAGGCCGGCGGAGGCGCCGGTGACCAGGGCGACCTTGCCAGTCAGTTGCAGATCCATGTGGGACGATTCCTTGCGTGTTCGCCGCAGGGTGCGTCGGCGCCCGCGCAAACGAAAGGGGCCGCCCCTTGCGGAGCGGCCCCTTGCTTGTCGGTTCGTGGTGAAGGCGTCAGCCGCCCTCAGCCATCGCTTTTTCCTTGCCGGACCGCAGGGCGGGCAGCAGCATCGCCAGCAACGCAATGGCGGCAATGCCCAACATGGCGGCGGAGATCGGCCGCTCCACGAACACCATCACGTCGCCGCGGGACAGCAGCATCGCACGGCGGAGGTGTTCCTCCATCATCGGCCCGAGAACGAAGCCGATCAGCAGCGGCGCGCCTTCCAGCTTCAGCTTGGAGCAGAGGTAGCCGAAGATGCCGAACAGAACCATCAGGTACACGTCGAAGACGTTGTTGTTGATGGAGTAGATGCCGATGGCGCAGAAGATCATGATCGCCGGGTACAGATGGCGATACGGCACCTCCAGCAGTTTCACCCACATGCCGATCATCGGCAGGTTGATGACGAGCAGCATCAGGTTGCCGACCCACATGGAGCAGATCAGGCCCCAGAACAGGTCAGGCTGCGCTTCCACCATGCGCGGGCCGGGCTGAATGCCCTGGATGATCAGCGCGCCCACCATCAGCGCCATCACGGCATTGGCCGGGATGCCCAACGTCAGCAGCGGGATGAAGCTGGACTGCGCGGCGGCGTTGTTGGCGGCCTCGGGTCCGGCGACACCCTCGATCGCGCCGGTGCCGAACAGATGCCGGTACTTCGAGACCTTCCGCTCGACCATGTAGGACCCGAAGGAGGAGAGCGAAGCGCCGCCGCCCGGCAGGATGCCGAGCACCGTGCCAAGTGCCGTACCGCGCAACACGGCTGGGACCGCACGGCGGAATTCTTCCCGCGTCAGGTACAGGCTGCCGACCTTGTTGGTCAGCACATTGCGCGATTCGGGGCGTTCCAGGTTCAGGATGATCTCGGCGATGCCGAACATGCCCATGGCGATGGCGACAAAGCCGACGCCGTCCGACAGTTCCGGCACGCCGAAGGTGAAGCGCTGCTGGCCGGTCTGCACATCGGTGCCAACCAGACCCAGGCCGACGCCAAGCACCACCATCCCGATGCCTTTGACCACGGAGCCCTGCGCCAGAACGGCGGAGATGATCAGGCCCAGGAACATGAGGGAGAAGTAGTCGGCCGGCCCGAAGGACAGCGCGACGGAGGTCAGCAGCGGGCCGGAGGCCGCGACGACCACGGTGGCGACGGAGCCGGCGAAGAAGCTGCCGAGCGCCGCGGTGGCCAGCGCCGCCCCCGCACGCCCGTTGCGGGCCATCTTATAGCCCTCGATCACCGTGACGACCGAACTGACCTCACCGGGCAGGTTCAGCAGGATGGCGGTGGTCGAGCCACCATACTGCGCGCCGTAATAGATGCCGGCGAGCATGATGATCGCGGTGGTCGGCGACATGCCGAAGGTGATCGGCAGCAGCAGGGAGATCGTCGCCACCGGCCCGATGCCCGGCAACACGCCGATGGCCGTGCCGATGAAGGCGCCCAGCAACGCGAAGGTCAGGTTCTCGAGGCTGAAGGCGACGCTGAACCCGAGGGCGAGGTTCGCGAGAAGCGTTTCCATGGATCGTGCTCCCTCAATAGCCGAAGTAGGTGGGCCAGACCGGAATGCGGATGTCGAGCCAGTAGATGAAGACCAGCCAGCACAGCACGACGAGGAAGGCGGTTAGCGCCAGGACGCCAAGGGGTCGATGCGTCCGGTCGGCGAGTGTTGAAATTCCGATGGTGATGGCCAGCGTAAGGATCATGCCGGCCTTCTCCAGGATCAGGCCAAAAACACAGATCGACCCGAGGATCAGGAACAGCTCGCGCCAGGCCCAACGCTCCAGTTTGTCCGGTCCGCTGAACATCGCCATGATGACGATTGCCGCGCTGATGAAGAACAGAATGCCAAATGCCAGCATCGGCATGTAGCCGGGGCCCATGCGGCGGGCATTGCCCAGCGTATGGTCCAGGTTCAACCACAGGCCCGCAACGGCAAAGGCAAGAAGTACAAGCCCCGCCGCCAGGTCTTTCGCGTTGATCTTCATCCGCACCTCGTTCGTGCCAGCCCCTTCTTGGGGGGCGGCAATTTTCACAACACAAACGGCGCGGCTACCCTCGCCGTCACTCCCCACGCGAAGGGCCGCCGGCTTCCGCCGACGGCCCGATCGCCGCAACACTAGTCATTTGGAAGGCGCTCGCCCAGCCAAGACATACGCGAATACCCGCCAAGATTATTACTTAATTTTAACTAACCGACGGTGGCGCCCGACGCGCGCACCACCGGCGCCCAGCGCGCCACTTCGGACGCCACGAAGGCGCTGAATTCGGCGGGCGTCATGTCGCCCGGCGTGCCGCCCATCTCGGCGAAGCGCTGCTGGTTCGCCGGCGTTGCGATCACGGCCATGACCTCCCGGTGCAGCCGCTCCACCACCGGGGCGGCCATGCCGGCCGGGCCGGACAGCGAGAACCAGCTCGTGCTCGACATGTCGAAGCCCTGTTCGCGGAAGGTCGGCACGTCCGGGAAGCCCGGGTGGCGTTCCGCGCTGCTCATCGCGATGGCGCGCACGGTGCCCTGTCGGATATGCGACGCCGCCGAGGGCAGGCTGTCCGACATCATCGGGACCTGGCCCGCAATCACTGCCACCATCGCCGGACCCGCGCCGCGGAACGGGATGTGGGTGTGCTCGATGCCCGCGAGTTCGCAGAAGCGCACGAGCATCAGGTGATTCGACGATCCGGCACCGGAGGATGCCATGTCCAGCCCGCCCGGCCGCGCCTTCGCCGCCCGCACCAGATCCGCCAGGTTGTTGATGCCGCTGTCGCGATTCACCACCCAGGCGGATGGGTTGGTGATGACCATGGCGATGTGGGTGAAGGAGGTCACCGGATCGTAGCGCAGGTTGGGGTAGAGCGCCGGGCTGATGGCGTGGCTCGCGATGTTGCTCATCACCAGCGTCTGGCCATCCGGCGGCGCATCCGCAACCATCTGGCTACCCGTGGTCGCGCCGGCGCCGGGGCGGTTCTCAACGATCACCGGCACGCCGAGTCGCTGCCCCAGGCCTTCGCCGACCAACCGCGCGGTCAGGTCCGTGCTGCCGCCCGGGGCGAAGGGTACCACCAGGCGGATCGGGCCGGATGGCCAGGCCTGCGCGCGGGCCAGTCGCGGCGTCGCCAGAAGGGCAGCGCCGGCGGCAAGCGCGCGGCGCGTCAGGTGTGCAGACATGTTTCTTCTCCCTAAAGTAGTGGCGCGGCCGCGCACCGCGCGTCCGAGCCATTCAGGCGGCGCCCTTCATGGTGACCAAGTCTTCACCTAAGGTGCCGCCGAGCCATTGTGTGGAGCGCGCGGCGATGCGAATCAATGATCTGGAAAGGCGAATTCGGGAGGACGCATACGGCATCGCGCCCGCCCTCGTGGCCATCCGCCGCGACATCCACGCCCATCCCGAACTGGCCTTCGAGGAGACACGCACGGCCGGCATCGTTGCCGCCGAGCTCGCGCGGCTTGGCATTCCACACGTCACCGGAATCGGCGGCACCGGCGTGATCGGCACTATCGAAGGTGGCCGCCCCGGTCCGACGCTGGCGATCCGCGCAGATATGGACGCGCTGCCGATCCATGAGGAAACCGGCCTGGATTTCGCCAGCCGCCATGCCGGGAAGATGCATGCCTGCGGCCATGACATCCACACCGCCACGCTGCTCGGCGTCGCGGCGCTGCTGAAGGATCTGGCGCCGATGTTCGCCGGCCGCGTGAAGCTGGTGTTCCAGCCGGCGGAGGAAGTGCTGCAGGGTGCCGCGGCCATGATCGCCGATGGCGCGGCGGAGGGGATCGACCTCGCGCTCGGCTTCCACAACCAGCCCGACCTGCCGGTCGGTCGGTTCGGCTTCGCCCGCGGCGCCTGCCTCGCCGCCTCGGACCGGTTCGATCTCAGCATCCGCGGCAAATCCGGCCACGCCGCGCACCCCTATGCCGCGATCGATCCCATCGTCGCCGCCAGCGCCTTCGTCGCCCAGGTACAGACGGTGGTGAGCCGGGAGGTGAAGCCGCTGCATCCGGCCGTTGTCACCATCGGCGCCTTCAACGGCGGCACCACCTACAACATCATCCCCGAGCGCGTGCATCTGAAGGGCACCGTCCGCACGCTGCACCAGGCGGCGCGGGACACGGCGCAGGCGGCGATCCGCCGGCTGGCCGAAGGCCTCCAGACGGCGATGCGCGTGGAATGCACGCTGGACTATCAGCAGATGGTCCCACCGCTGGTGAATGAGGACCGCGTCATGGCGCCCGTACTGGCCGCCGTGCGGGCGCAATTCGGCGATGTGATCGATGAGGGCGAGGCCTCCATGGGCTCCGAGGACTTCTCCGAATTCGCCGCCCGCGCGCCATCCTTCCATCTGCGCATTGGCAGCGGTGCGCCGGGGCGTGACGACCGGCTGCACAATGCATTTTATCAACCGGACGAAGACTGCATCGGCAACGGCGTGCAGGCGCTGACGCGGGCGACGTTGGAACTGCTGGCATGAAGATCTGCGTCTATGGCGCCGGCGCCATTGGCGGGCACATCGCCGGAAGGCTGGCGCGCGGCGGGGCGGAGGTTGCCCTGGTGGCCCGCGGCGCGCATCTGGCGGCGATCCAGGCCAATGGCCTGACGGTGCACGCGCATGACGGCACGCATCACAGCCGGCCACGGGCCAGTAACGACCCGCGCGAGTTGGGGCCGCAGGATGCGGTGATCATCACCGTGAAGGCGCCGGCGCTGCCGGATGTCGCCGCCGGCATCGCACCGCTGCTGGGGCCGGAGACCGCCGTCGCCTTCGTGATGAACGGCATTCCCTGGTGGTATTTTCTCGGCCAGCCCAGGGGGCAGGACGCGCCGCATCGCGACATGCGGCTGCCCGCCGTCGATCCCGGCGCGGCGCTGGAATCCGCGGTGGGCCTGGGACGCACCATCGGTGGCGTGGTGTATTCGGCGGCCGAGGTGGTCTCGCCCGGCGTGGTGCATTCCGAGCACGGCAATATCCGCGTCATCCTCGGCGAACCCGATGGCCGCATCAGCGACCGTGCCCGCGCCATCTCCGCCGTGCTGGAAGCGGGCGGCATGCCATCCCCGGTCACGCCGGACATAAGGCTGGAGGTCTGGGCGAAGCTGCTCGGCAATCTCGGCAACGGTCCGCTCTGTGTGCTGTCACGCCGCGGCGTCCGGGACACCTTCGCCGACCCGCTGCTGCGGGAGGCCGGGCGACGCAGCGCGGAGGAGGGCCGGGCAATTGCCGCCGCGCTCGGCGTGGCGCTGACGGACCACCATGTGGCGCGCGTCGCGGCCTCCAACATGGCGCACAAGCCCTCCATCCTGCAGGACCTCGAGCTCGGCCGCCCGATGGAGATCGACTGCCTGTTCGAGGCGCCGCTGCAACTGGCGCGGCTGACCGGCACGCCGACCCCGCAGCTCGACCTGCTGGTGGCGCTGGTCAAGCAGGTGGCGCGAGCGGCGAAGCTCTATCCGGAAATCGCGTAGGGCATATCCGTCTGGCCGAGCACCCAGCCCTCCCACCGCCGGATCCAGGGATCATCGGGGATGTGGTCGGGCCGGGTGCCGTCCAGCACCGCGATCAGCGCCAGCAGACCGAGCACGCAATCCAGCCGATCCTCCCCGGCCGAGCCGAAGCCATCCTCCACCTGGTCGGCGAGCGCCGGGGAGGACACCACGCGCAGCCTGTCCATCGCCGCGCGCAAGGCGTCGGCCAGGGCGCGGCGCGGCGCCTGCATGCGCTTGCTGCCGGCCAGCTTCAGGCCGAGCTGGCGCAGCGCCTCCGCCGGATACACCTCGGCCAGCGCCACGCGGCCCGGCGCCAGCAGGCCGTGCAGCGGGCCGGCGAAGGGCCAGAGTGAAACGGGCGCACCCGCGGCCAAGGCCGGCGCGATCCAGTCGCGCCAGGCAGCGATGGCGGCCTTGCCGGACTGGTTGGCGCCCAGCGTCCAGAACACCGGCGCGCCGGCCGGCCGCAGCGCCGTCGCCCGGTCGCACAGCCGCGACAGCCCGGCTGGCCCCGCCAGGCCCAGCGCCGCCGCATGGCTCGCGCGCGTCATGCCCTTGATGCCGCGCGCCGGGTAGAAGGGCTGCGCGGCCGAGACTTCGGCCAACGTCGCGGCCACGCGGAAGAACTCCGGCCGCGCGACCAGCCCGGCCAGGAAGGCCGGGAAATCCGCCTCCGCCCGCCCGGCCGCCCAGTCCCGTGGCACGCCGAGCGGCAGATCCAGCCCGAGCGCCACCGGCCTGCCATCGGCCAGCAGCCCGGGCAGCAACCGCGCGGTGTCGCCCACCAGGCGCGGCGCCAGGGCGTGCCACCGGCCGCCGAGGCGTTCCGCCTGCGCCATCCAGCGTTTGCCCGGCGCCATGCTCCAATCCGCATGGGCGGCGATCATGCCGTGATTGCGTCCATTGCGTTCGCCCCGCCATGCCATACCTTGGCGATAAGATTGGGGCCGGCAGGATCGGGAGCTTCGCGCACATGGAACTCGCCACCGAATCGCCAATGCAGCCGCCCGTCCGTGGCCAGGATGCGCTGCATCCCGACGGCCAGTATTCGCGCCTTGCCAAGTGGTTTCATTGGCTGACGGTGCCGCTGCTGTTCGGCGCCCTGGCCACCGGCCCGGTCATCCGTTTCATGAAGGATGACGCGAAGATGCCCTTCTACGCGCTGCATGAAAGCCTCGGCCTGCTGATCCTTGCCCTCGCGGTGGCGCGGCTGGCCTGGCGCGGCATGTCCCGCCCGCCGGCGCTGCCGGAACATCTGCCGCAATCGATGCGGCGCGTGGCTGCCGGGGTGCATCATGGGCTGTATGCGGCGCTGATCATTCAGCCGCTGCTCGGCTTTTTCACCACCAATGCCTATGGCTTCCCGATGCAGGGCCAGACGGCCTTCCTCGGCTTCATCGACCTGCCAAAATTCATGGAGGCAGCGCCGGGCCTGGCGAATATCCTGCATTGGGGGCACAGCCTGATCGGCTGGGCCTTCCCCTTCCTGCTGGCCGCGCATATCGGCGGCGCCATCTACCACCATGCCATCCGGCGCGACGGCACACTGCTGCGGATGCTGTGACCGCTACTTGATGGGCTTGTGCGCGCGGTCCATCAGGCGGCCGAACCAGCCCTTCTTTTCTGGCTCCTGCACCTTGGCGGCCTCGGCCAGCTTCGCCGCGCTTTCCTCGGCGCGGCGCAGCCGGGCCTTCTCGGCCAGCCATTTGTCCAGGCTCATGCCGGCCTTCGCGGCGCGGCGGGCCTCATAGGCGCGCTGCGCCTCGGTCAGTACCTCAGCCTTCACCTCAGTCTTCGCCATGGCGACCTGTCTCCGTCCATGCGGTGAATGGCGCGGCTTCGGCCACTTCGCAAGATGCGCCCGCACGGGGTTGCGCGGCCCGGCGCATGGGCGGAGAATTGGGGCATGGATCCTAAGGTCAAAGCAGGCATCTGGGTGTCCATGGCGCTGCGCCTGTCAGACATCTCAGGACGCTCCGGCGCCGTGCTCCGCAAGGGGGACCCGGATAGCGGCGGCATCCTGTGCGTGCTGCGGGCGCGCGATGCGATGGTGGTGCTGTCCCAGGTGCGCGATGCCGAAGGGCGGCAGGCCTGGATGCGCGGCACCGGCGTGGCGCCGGTGGATTCGCCGACGGCCGATGCCTATGTCGAACGCCAGGTGAAGCGCGACCCTGATCTGTGGGTGGTGGAATTCGACGCGCCGGACCTCAAGCCGCCCTTCGAGGCCCGGCTGATTTAAGTGACCGTTTGAAAACACCTGCGGGTCCTCAGCCGCCGGCATTCTCAAATGGCCACCAAGGCGCTATTCCACCGTGCCGAAGCAGCGGTCCCCGGCATCACCCAGCCCCGGCACGATGAACCCGCGATGGTCCAGCTTTTCATCGAGGGACGCCGTGTAGATCGGCACGTCCGGATGCGCGGCGGAGAGCTTCGCCACACCCTCCGGCGCCGCCACGACGCAGACGAAGCGGATGCTGGGCGCGCCGGCTTCCTTCACCCGCTGCACGGCGGCCACCGCGCTGCCGCCGGTGGCCAGCATCGGGTCGAACAGGATGGCGCCGCGGGTGCGGACCTCCGGCGGCATCCGCAGCATGTATTGGCTCGGCTTCAGCGTGTGCTCGTTCCGCACCAGGCCGACATGGCCGACCGGCGCCTCCGGCAGCACCTGCATGCCGCCCTCCATCAGCCCGAGCCCGGCGCGCAGCACCGCCACCAGCACCGGCTCCGCCGTCGCCAGCACCTGGTGGTCCATCTCGACCAGCGGCGTGGTGATGCGGGCGGTGCGGCTGGGCAAGGCGCGCGTTGCCTCCAGCGTCAGAATCGCACCGATCTCGGCCAGCAGCTTGCGGAAGCGGGGGGAGGGGGTGGCGGCGTCGCGCAGCTCCGCCAGCCGATGGGCGAGCAACGCGTGGTCGACGACATGCAGCGTGGTCATTATGCGCGTATCCGAAGCTGGGGTATTCAGGCGACCAGACGAACCGGATCGCCGAGCCGGATCATGCCCAACCGCGCGGCCGCGGCATACATGCCGAAATTGCCGCCGAGATGCTGCGCCACCGTCCGCAGCACCCCGGCATCGCGCGCCGCGGTCTCCGGGCAGATGGTGACCATGGCGCAGCGCGGCGCGGGCCCATTCACCAGCAGCCGGGTGCCGTCACCGAATTCCAGCATCTGGCCGGCCCATTCGGTTTCCGGCGCGTCGCTCTCGATCAGGATGTTGATGCGGAAGCGCCGCGCATCCAGCGCCGTGCCATGCAGCGCATCGAGCTGCCCCAGGCTGGCCGTGGTGATGATGGAGACGGGCATCTGGTCGAAGACGCCGCGGCCCATCTGGATCAGTGCGGAAGTCTTGCCCGATCCCGCCGAAAGCCGCGCGGCCAGCGCCGCATCGCGCAGATCGAATGCCGCGCCATCGGGTGCCGTCACCTCCACCGGGGATAGGCGCGTATCCTCCGGGGTCGAGAAACGCGGCCGGTAGCGCACGAGGTCCGACAGGTCGCGGCCGGTCAGCCAGGGGAAGCGGCCGTGTTGGCCCTGCTGCACGAAGGCGTATTGCCGGTCCCCCGCCAACCCCGTCCAGCGCAGTTCCACCTCCGGCAGCGCCTCGCCGGCCATGGATTTCACCGGAAACCGGGCGAGGCCCAGAACCTTGCCGACCAGGCTCATCGCGCCACCGTCTCCACTGCCAGCATCTGCACCGCCACCCGACGCCCCTCGCGCCGCGCCGCCTCCACCGCGCCGCCGAGCGCCGCGGCGAAATCGCCCAGCGATTCCCATTCCGGCCGCGGCATGGCGAACAGCGGCCCGTCGCTGGCGATGGCCACCACCACATCCGTGCCGAAGGGCTCTGCCACCTCCCAGCCCGGAAAGCCCTGCCGTGGCTCGCCCAGCCGCACCCGGGCGCCCGGGAACTGCGCGGGAAGCTGCTGCAGGCGATAAGCGTTACCGCTGTTCGAGAGATAGTAGAGCTGCACCTGCCCACCCCAATCCGGCGCGCCGAGATCCAGCCGCAGCAGCGTACCCTGCGCCAGCGGCCCGCGCCCGACCAGATCGAGCCGCAGCGCGGCGGGTCCGCTGGCCGGCGGCACCTGGCGCAGCGCCTCGATCACCTCGCAATAGGGGCCGCTGAAGCCGCGGACCTCCATCGTCGCCGGCGGCGCGCCACGGGCCTGCAGCGCCGCGCGCAGGCTGGCTTCCGTGCCACGCCGGGCGAGGCCGGTGATGCGCGGCGTGGCGCCACCCTCCACCACAGCCAGGCGGGCGCAGGCCTGTGCCTCCGTCACCTCGCCCAGGATGCGTCGCAGCTCGCCGGCCGGGCGCGCGGGGGCGGTGCCGGTGGGGGCCGGTTCCAGCCGCAACTCGATCCGTCGGTTGCGCGCCAGGGCATCGGCGCCGTCGCTGTCATCCAGCGGCTGCGTATCGCCGAAGGCCACCGCCGCCACCCGGTTGGAGGGCAGGCCGGCATCGATCAGCAGCCGCGCCACGGCGATGGCGCGCGCCGCGGACAATTCCCAGTTGCTGGCAAAGCGGCCGCCGGCGCGGATCGGGCTGCGATCGGCATGGCCATCGACGCGCAGGATCCAGCCGAGATCGCTCGGGAATTGCCGCGCGAGGTCCAGCAGCACCAGCCCGATATCCCGAATCTGCTGTTGCCCGGGCGCCGAGAGTTCGGCGGAGCCGACCGGGAACAGGACTTCGGACTGGAAGACGAAGCGGTCGCCGACGATGCGAACCTCGGGCCGATCGCCCAGCACCTGGCGCAGCCGGCCGAAGAAGTCGGATCGGTAGCGCTGCAATTCCTCCACCCGCGCCGCCAACGCCACATTCAGCCGCTGGCCGAGGGCCACGATCTGCGCGTCCTTGTCCCGCGCCGCATCCTCTGCCGCATCCAGCGCGGCCGCGACGCGGGAGAGCTCACCACGCAGCGCTTCCAATTGCCGGGTCAGCATGGCGACCCGCACGCGGGCGCTTTCGGACAGGCGGCCGAATTCGCCGGCCTGCGCTTCCGCCGCGGCCCGGCGTCGCTCCTCCTCCGCCGCGCGCCGTCCCGCTTCAGCGGCAAGCTGCGCGGCGGCGGTGCGGCCCTGTTCTGCCTGGGTGGCGCGGGCGCTGGCCTGGCCGAGCAGGTCCATCGCCTCCTGCCGCGCGGCCTCGGCGCTGGTGCGCTGGCGCGCTTCATCCTCGGCGCGGGCCAGCGCCTGTTCGGCCTGACGTTCGAGCTGGTCGCGCAGCGCCTCAAGCCCGCTGATCTGGCTGCTGAGGCGGGCGATGTCGGACAGCCGCGCCTGGATGGTGGCGCGATCCGCCGTCACCGTCTGGTCCAGCCGCGTCGCTTCCGCGCGCAGGGCGGCCACGTCGCGGCGGGCGGCTTCCAGGCTGGCACGCGCCTGCGCCAATTCGGCGGCCAGCGCCGCCGCTTCCCGCTGCCGCGCCGCCAATTCCTCCGCCGTGGTGCTGCGCGCGCTGCGTTCATCCGCGAGATCGCGGGTGAGCGCCGCCGCCTGGGCCTGCGCGGCCTGCAGGGTCTGGCGGGCGCCGGCCAATTCCTGCGCCAGCGCCTCCGCCTCCCGCCGCCGCGCTTCGAGCTGTTCCGCGGACAGCGCGCGCGCCTCGGCCAATTCGCGTTCGGTCGCGCCACGGGCGGCGCGTTCGCCGGCCAGGTCGCGGGTCAGCGCCTGGGCCTGGGCGCGGGCCTGGTCCAGCGTGCCGCGGGTTGCAGCGAGGTCCCGCGCCAGAGCTTCCGCCTCCTGCCGCCGCGTTGCCAATTCCTGCGCCGTCGCGTCCCGGGCCGCGCGGGTTTCCGCCAGGCTGCGCTCCGTCGCGGCCAGCGTGGCGCGGTCCGCGGCCAATTCGCGGCCGAGGCCCTGCACCTCGGTGCGGGAGGCCGCCAGATCGCGCCGCACCGCCTCCAGCGCCGCGCGTTCGGCGGCCAGCAGGCGTTGCGCGTCGGTCAGGGTGCGGACGGTGCGAGCGGTGTCGCCGCCGGCGGCCTCGACGCGGGCCTGCGCTTCGGCGAGGCGGCCTTCCAGCTCCGCGATTCGGGCGGTGCCGTCGCGCGCCGAAACCTCGAGATCGGCCAGCCGGGCCGAAAGCCGGGCGCGTTCGCCGCGCGCCGCGTCACGTTCGCCAGCCAGCCGGTCGCGTTCCTCGCGCAGGGCGGAAAGCCCCTCCAGCGCCGAATCGCGGGCGGTGATGGCGGCGCGGAGGTCATCCGTCATCAGGCCGAGGGCGGTGCGCAACTCCTCCGCCTGCCCACGTTCCAGCGACAGCAATTCGGACAGTTCGCCGACCTGCCGGTTCAGCCGGTCCAGCGCCCGGTCGCGGGAGGAGAGCGCGACGGATAGAAAGCCCTGGCCGAGCACGAAGACCAGCAGCACGAAGATGATGACCATGAGCAGCGTGGACAGCGCATCCACATAGCCCGGCCAGGCATCCAGCCCGCCGCCACCCCGTCGCCGCCGGCCGCCGAGTGCCATGGCGCTACATCACCCTCAACGCGGCGGCTCTTCGGCGAGCGCCGCGATGGTGCGGGCGAGGATCTTGATCTCGTTGCGGATTTCCGTGGTGGCCTGCATCCGCCCCTGGGTCATCTCCTCCAGGATGCGGGCGAGGTAGAGTTCCTGGTTGCGGATATGCCCGCGGGAGGCATCGTCCAGCGCGCCCTGGGCATTGGCATCCGCCATGCGCTGCAAGGTGGGTGCGAGCTGCGCCTGGCTTTCGGCCATGCGGGTCATCAGCACCTGGCTGGCGCGCATCTGGTCGGCCAGGATGGAAAGCCGCTCCGTCAGCGTCATCAGCGCCTGGTTGGATTGCGCGCGGCCATCCTCGCCGCGGCTGATGGCGCGCTGCAGTTCCTCCATATTCTCGGCACTCTGTTCCAGCAGCGCCTGGACATAGGCGGGCATGGAGCCCTCGCCCTCATTGCCGAGCGCGCCGGAGGACAGGCGGGTGGCGCCGGCCAGCCAGTCTTCCAATTCCGAATAGAAGCGGTTCTGCGCCTGCCCCGCGGTGAGATCCAGAAAGCCCAGCACCAGCGCGCCGGCGAGGCCCAGCATGGAGGAGGAGAAGGCGATCGACATGCCGCGCAGCGGCTGCGCCAGCCCGGTCTTCAACTGGTTGAACAGCGCATTGATGTCGCCCGAGCCGACCGACATGCTGCCGATCACGTCGGAGACTGCGCCGATGGTCATCAGCAGGCCCCAGAAGGTGCCGAGCAGGCCAAGGAAGATCAGCAATCCGGTGGCATACCGGGAAAGTTCGCGGCTTTCATCGAGGCGGGAGGAGATGCCATCCAGCACGCTCCGCATCGCCATGGCGGACAGCGACAGGCGTTCGGAACGCCGGCCCGCCAGCATGCTCGCCATCGCCGCCAGCAGCCGCGGCGGCCGGCGGGAGGGGGCGCCCGGGGTCGGGTTGCGGAAGGCCTCCAGCCACTCGACCTCATGCGTCAGCAGCAGCACCTGGCGGATGTTCCAGGCGATACCCAGCAGCAGCACCAGGGCGATGACGCCGTTCAGCATGGGGTTCGCCGCGAAGGCCGTGGCCAGTTCGCCCGCCAGCAGCCCGACCAGCACCGTCACCGCGGCGAGGAAGGCGAGCATGCGCCAGAGGAAGACGGTCGGGCTGGTCATGCCGCTACCTCGTGCTGCTCGGGGCGGGGCCGGCATCGGCCCGCTTCACGCCGGGGGGAAGGATCTCCGCGATATCGGCGGGCGGGTCGCGGCGGCCGAGCGCGCGGATATCGATGCGCGTCGCCGGCAGCCCTGCCGCCACCAGCACATCCCGCACCGCGCCGGCGCGGGCGAGCGACAGGCGGCGGGCGAGGGAGGCATCATCGGCCGGGGAGCTGGCCTGCGCCTCCACGGTGATGCGACCCTGGGGCAGGGCGGCGAGGCCTGGGGCGAGGCCCGCGATGGCGTCGCGGGTGGCCGCGGGCAAGCTGGACTGGCCGGCTTCGAAGGCAAGCCGCCAGCCGCCCTCCGCCCGCGCGGAAAGTCCCTGTTCCGCTGCCGCCGGCAGGGCGAGCAGGACAATGAGCGTGGGGATGAGGGCGCGACGGATCATTCTGCGCCGGAGGCTAAAGCAATCCCCCGGCGCTGCAAATCATGGGCTTGGACGATTCGCCCCTGGTTTCAATATCTTCTTGCGGCAGGCCGGACCTCAGTGACCGATTGAAGCACCGTGGGACCGACCCGCCGGTGTTTTCAAACGGTCACTCAGCCCGTGACGGCGGTCCGGTGGGCCTGGGCGGCGGCAATGCCATCGGCCACCACTTCCCGCAGCTTCGGGTGCAGCGCCTGGTTGCCGCAGACCACGTCACCGGTTTCGTAATGGGTCTCGCCGCCGGCGGGGTCCGAGAGGAAGCCGCCGGCCTCCTTCACGATGACCAGCCCGGCCGCGATGTCCCACTTGTTCAGGCCGAGTTCCCAGAACCCGTCATACCGCCCCGCCGCGACCCAGGCGAGGTCGAGCGCCGCCGAGCCGAAGCGCCGCACGCCCGCCACATGCGGCATCAACCGCGCCAATGTGGCGCTGAATTCCGCCTTGCGCTGCACCTTGGCGAAGGGGATGCCGGTGGCGAACAGGGCGGACCCCATGTCGCGCCGTGCGGAGACGCGCAGGCGCTTGTCGTTGAGATAGGCGCCCATGCCCTTCTCGGCCCAGAACATCTCGTTCCCCGCGGGGTTGTAGATGCAGCCGGCCATGAGTTCCGAGGTGTTCTCCCCGGTGCGCTTTTCCACGCCGACGGAGATCGCCCAGTGCGGGATGCCATGCAGGAAGTTCGTGGTGCCATCCAGCGGGTCCACCACCCAGCGCCATTCCCAATCCTCGGCGCCGGAGGTGCCGGATTCCTCCATCAGGAAGCCCCAGCCGGGGCGGCCGCGCGACAGTTCCTCACGCAGCGTCTGTTCGGCGCGGAGGTCCGCCTGGCTGACGAAATCGCCGGCGCCCTTGGCGGTGACCTGGAGGGATTCGACATCCGCGAAATCCCGCAGCAGGCGGCGGGCGGCCTTCTGCATGGCGGTCTGGAGGACCGACATGGCGGGGGACAGGCGGGGGGAGACGGCCATGGGAAGGATTCCGAAATGAAAGAGCGGCAGGCACAACCTGGGCGGCCGGCAATGCCGGCCGAGCGCCCGAATGGGCGCCGCCGCCTATGCGGCGAGCCAAGCGCGCGGAGCGCGCGCCCGGCGCTTGAGGGCAACAAATACAGCCAAGAGCTGACGCTTTCGCGTCAGCTCTTGGCGCGCTCGTAGTAGCTGCCGTCTTCGGTCTTCACCACGATCCGCTCGCCCACGGTGATGAAGGGCGGCACCATGGTCTTCACGCCGTTGGACAGCATCGCCGGCTTGTAGCTGCTGGTGGCGGTCTGGCCCTTCACCACCGGATCGGCCTCCACCACCTCCAGCGTCACCTGCTCCGGCAGGGTCATGGCGACCGGCTCACCCTCGATCAGGCGCACGCCGACGGTCATGTTCTCGACCAGGAAGGGCAGGCGGTCGCCGAGGATTTCCTTCGGAACCTGCGTCTGCTCGTAGGTCTCGGGGTCCATCAGGACGATCATCTCGCCCTCGGCGTAGGAGAAGGTGAACTCCTTGTCCTCGGTCATCAGCCGCTCGACCGTATCCGCCGTGCGCCAGCGCTGATCCTTCTTCGAGCCGGTCTTGATGTTCCGCATGTCCACCTGGATGATCGCGTTGCCCTTGCCCGGGATCATGATGTTCTGGCGGATGATGGTGTAGCGCTGGCCCTCGAACTCGATGACCATGCCGGCACGCATCTGGTTGGCCTGCATCTTCGCCATGGCTTGCGTAGTCCTGAATAAGCGGTGGAAATGTGGGGGCGCGGATACAACGGCGGGCGGCCAGGGGCAACCTTTCGGGCAACCTTCAGCAGGCGATGGTGGCCAGGTGCCCGGCCTGGGCATAGGCACGGATCAGGCGATCGCAGGCGGTCTGCACCTGCAGCGGGACAACCGCCGCTCAAGCCGCATTGTCGAGTGCGTACGCACGTCGAAAGGCGTGCCATCAAGGTGCTATTCTGCGGGTTTCGGTCGACGTCGAAGTAGGGCCTTGACATCGACTTCTCTTGACCAAATTTCAGTTTCCAGAATTGTTTTTCCAATATCTACAGTAAACCACCCCGACGTGCTCGATAGAAGCTGCTCGAAAAGATCCATCTGTTTCTGAGCAGTGCCCTTCATTGTTCGCCAGCGGACATAGAACAGGAAAGACGGTTCAATAATGTAGAGAATGTCTTCTGCCGGACGCCATTCGAGAAATTCAAACCCTCGACGTTCCTGAAATTTCTTAAGCGCGCCCAGAGTGGAATTAAGAGATGCCTGAGGGGGAATGTCAGAGCTCGCGAGCTTGAGCTTGCCAAGTCGCTGGTCGATCTCCATTCGGCTCAGTGAAAACTTGATTGGGTCAAGTGTGAAGCAAGCAAGAACTAGTTCGTATGTCTTGTATTTTCTTGCCCCTTCACGCGGACCCTTGATCAGAGTGGAGTAATACGATTCAAACTGAGTAAATCGATTTTTGGCTACGGTATGCATGCTGCCGCCAACGGTTGTACGGTCCAGCGCGATCTTTTGTCCGCTAACCTCGTCAATGTATTCGGCGGGAAGAGACGTAAGCATTTCAAGACAAATTTGTTGCGTAACGAGAGGAAGGCCAACCGACTCCATCGCGATAAAATTCTTGAGGTCGGGCGTGATTTTTATGTTCAAATAGTCAAAGCCTTGCGATATGATTTTCTCTAAGTCTTCAACTGCCCAGCTTCCTACATCAAACTGAGCGATCCGACCTACCAAGTCGCGATTGCTGTTTGCTATGTCGACTGCTCGGTGTGTGGTGCCAAGCACCAAGACGGAGACCTCATTGTCGACAAATCTTTTCCATTGTTGGAAAAGAATTACTTTTACGTCTTCTGCAAGATAATGAAAATCTTCAATAACCAAGACATAATTTGTATGCTTGAGTGCCGGAATAAGTAAATCCGGCCCCGGGCTCGCGAGAATTTTTCGTTTTAACTCAGACTCGCTTTTTTCTCCTGTAATGGTGCCTTTAATTCGGGCTGCCTTTTCTGCTAGCCATGCCCATCCTAATTTCAGCGAGAGTTCGGCCTCGACCGAACCTTTTGCAGAAGAAGCGGTCTGCCTTGACTCTGCTCGTTCAAAATCGATACCTTCTAGGGCGTGTAGCCAAACGTCTTCCAGTTTAGTCTGCCGATCGCATTGAACGATCAGAGGGATCTCGCCTCGTGAGGCAAGTACCTCTCGATACAGCGTGGTCTTGCCAGTTTTGGATGGTCCAGTCAGGAGGCACAACTGGCCAGATTGCCCGAGGGCGAGTCTCAATTTTCGCTCGAAATTTCCGCTATCCCGTTTGACATAGGTGACGGTTGGTTGGCCAACTGACTTGAAGACGTCAGCAAGTCTGAGCAGCTCGGTCGTTGTGTTTCCCCGCGTCTCCGGAATTTACGCCGATACCCTCGCTTAATCAAAGCTTTTGCGCGCAGACGAGTGGGGCGCGGGGCTGAATTACGCGAAGCTCGGCCCGATTGGCGCCTTCCCCCCACCATTCGGCCTTTCCTGCACATAGGTCGGCCAGGCCAGCCCCGTCACCCGGAAGCGCAGCGCGGCCAGAAGCGCCCGCCCTTCCTCCGGCGGCACCTCGAAGCGCGCGGTTCCGGGGGCCGGGTCCAACTGGTGCAGGTAATACGGCTTCACCCGCCCGCGCAGCATTGCCCGGAATAGGTCTTCCAATGCGGCGGCCGAGTCATTCACCCCCCGCAGCAGCACGGATTGCCCCAGCAGCACCACCCCCGCCCCGGTCAGAAGCCGCAGCGCCGCCATCGCGTCCGTCGTGAATTCCCGCGCATGGTTGGCGTGGACGCACAGATACAGAGGCTTTTCCAGTGTGAGCGCCGCCGCCAGCGCCGCGGTCACCCGCCCCGGATCGGCCACCGGCACCCGCGAGTGGATCCGCAGAATCTCGATATGCGGAATCGCGGAAAGCCGTTCCAGCAGCCAGGCCAGGCGGCGCGGGCTCAGCATCAGCGGGTCGCCACCCGTCAGAATCACCTCCCGCACCTGCGGCGTGCGTTCGAACCAGGCGAGGGCGGCTTCGAGTTGCTCGGTCGTCAGAAGCCCGCCGTCCGGCCCCACCACCTCCCGCCTGAAGCAGAAGCGGCAATAGACCGGGCAGGCGAGCAGTGGTTTCAGCAGCGCGCGGTCAGGGTAGCGATGCACTACGCCGGGCACCGGGGTGAAGGGCGCATCCGCCGTCGGGTCCTCGATCTCATGCGGTGCGGTCCGCAATTCCGCCGGGTCGGGGATGTATTGCGCGGCGATCGGGTCGCGCGGGTCGGCGGGGTCGATCAGCGCAGCCATCGCCGGCGTCACCGCGATGGCATACCGCGCCTGCACGGCCTCCAGCCCCGCCAGATCGGCCTCGGGCGGCAGCAGCCCGGCCTCGGACAGGGCGGCGGTATCGCGCAAGGTGCGGGAATGGTTTCGGGCGGCGGCGGAATGGGGCATGGTTCGGCCTGCTAAACCCCAACCTCCAAGCCACAACAAGGGGGACCGCGCCCATGCCCGAGGCTCCGATCGCACCCGCAACCCCGCGACGCGCCTGGACCCGCGAAAGACTGGCCGCGCGGCTGCCCTTCCTGCGCCGGCGCGCGGCGCTGACCGCGGCCACCCGCCATTTCTTCGAATCCCGCGGCTATATGGAGGTCGAGACCCCCTGCCTGGTCCCCGCCCCGGGAATGGAGGTGCATCTGCGCGGCTTCGCCACCGAATACCGCCCGCATCTCGGCATCGGCCGGGACAGCACGCTGTGGCTGCGGACCTCGCCGGAGCTGGCGCTGAAGCGGCTGCTGGTGGGCGGGGCAGGCAAGGTTTTCGAGCTCGCCCGCGTCTGGCGAAATGGGGAGGCCAGCCCGCATCACGCCCCCGAATTCACCATGCTCGAATGGTACGCGCCGGACATGACCCTGGCCGGGATGATGGAGGAGACGGAGCTGCTGCTGCGCTCCGTCTGCCCCGGCCTGGTCGGGCAAGGCGAGGTCACCGCCGATTTCGCGCTGCCCTTCGAACGCCTGACCATGGCGGAGGCCTTCAGCCGCCATTGCCGCGGCCTGGACATCCTCGGCACCATCGATGCCGCGACCGGGGAGGGTGATGCCGCGAAGCTGCGCGCCAATGCCGCCAAGGCGCGGCTGCATGTGCCGGACAGCGACAGCTGGGAGGATGGGTTCTTCCGCCTGGTGATGCGCTACATCGAACCCGCCATCGGCCGCGGCCGCGCCACCTTCCTTACCCATTGGCCCGCCCCGCAGGCGGCGTTGGCCCGCCGCGACCCGCGGGATGGCCGCGTCGCCTTGCGGTTCGAGCTGTTCGCGGCGGGGCTGGAACTGGCCAATGCCTTCGAGGAACTGACCGACCCGGTGGAACAGCGCGCCCGCTTCGAACGCGACGTGGCGCAGCGGCGCGCCGAGACCGGCGAGGCCGGCTGGGATGTGGATGAGGATTTCCTGGCGGCGCTGGGGGCCGGGATGCCGCCCGCCTCCGGCATCGCGCTGGGCTTCGACCGGCTGGCGATGCTGGCCAGCGGGGCCACCGAGATCGAGGATGTGCTCTGGCTGCCTGCCATCCCCCGCGCCCCGCAGGCGGCCCTGGCGCCGCCGCAGAAACTGCTCGCGGCGCCCGCTTCAGCCGGCTGACAGCGCCGCCTGGATTTCAGCGCTGCGTTCTGCCGGCCAGGCGAAGAAGGTGAAAATGTAGGGCTCGCTGGCCGCGAAGATCGCCGGGTCGGGGGAGGCCACCTGCATGGTTGCGGCGTCGAACTCCGCGTGCGGATGCCAGGCGCCGTCCAGGGCGAACCAGGTCTCGTAGCCGAGGCCCGCGAGCAGCGCCGGCACGTCCCGCGTGCTGCCGGGGCGGTGACGTTCCTCCACCTCCAGGCTCAGCACCGGGCGGCAGCGGGTGAGGGTGGCGCGGGCGCCGGCGAGCACCTCCTCCTCGAAGCCCTCGGCGTCCAGCTTCACATGCTGCAGGTCGGGCAGGTCCAGCGCATCGATGGTGGTCACCGCCACCTCATGCCGCAGCACGGTGACGGAGCCGAAGCTGTCATAGGTCTTGGCGGTGGAGGCCCATTGCTCCTGCGGCACCCCGTCCAGCACCGGCACGGACAGGGTCAGGCTGCCGGCCTCGGCGCCGAGCGCCACCGGGTGCAGTTCGACATGCGGCGGGATGGCGCCGTAGCCGGCGCGGATGGCGGATTCGAGCCGGGCGAAGGCGCTTGGCAGCGGTTCGAAGGCCAGCACCCGCGCGCCGGGCAGGCGCGACAGTGGCAGGGTCAGCAGCCCGTCATGCGCGCCCACATCCAGGATGCTGCCCGGGCGGTGCAGCCGGGTGTGGAAGGTCAATTCGTCCATGGGCGCCGGGCCTCCGCTATTGGGGAGCTGGGCATGTGGGGTGGAATGTGGCGAAGCGGGACTCAGTTCGGTGGCACTTCCGAAATGCGCAGCTGCGCCGGCACGCGGGACCCGCGATCGTAATGGCCGATCCAGATGTCGTACTGGCCGGATTGCGGGCGGCGGAGGATGATGCTCGGGTTGCGGGCGCCTCGGCCCGTTGCGGTCGCTTCCGGCTTCAGGCGGAGGCGATGGCGGCGTTCATCGCCCGCACGCCGGCGGCCGGCCCCTCCGGATGGTTCCAGACGGCGCCGACCACGGCCAGGAAATCCGCCCCGGCGCGGACCAGCGGCGGGCAATTGGCCGCGGTGATGCCGCCGATGGCGACGCAGGGGATCTCGAACATCTCGGACCACCATTCCAGCAGCTCGGGATCCGCCTGGTGCTGCGTTTCCTTGGTGCCGGTCGGGAAGAAGGCGCCGAAGGCGACGTAATCCGCGCCAGCCTCCCCGGCCTCCATCGCCAGATGGCGGGAGCAATGGCAGGTCACGCCTATCATCGCCTCCGGCCCCAGCAGCTTGCGGGCCGCCACTGGGTCGCCATCGCTTTGGCCGAGATGCACGCCGTCGCAGCCGGCCTGCTTCGCCAGATCCATGCGGTCATTCATCAGCACCGCCACGCCGCGTGCCTGCGCCACCGGAATCAGCGCCGCCGCGGCGCGCAGCACGGCCTCGTCCGGCACATCCTTCAGGCGAAGCTGCAACGCCGCGACATCGCCGGCATCCAGCGCGCGGGCCAGCGCCTCGGCGAAGCCGGGCAGGTCCGGCAGGGCAGGGGGGGTGATGAGGTAGAGGCGGCAATCGGGCTCGGGCATGGCGTGATCTGTGGCGCCAGCCGCCGCCTCAGGCAAGCCCGCGCCAGGCGAGATGCGCGCCGAGGGCCAGCAGGCTGGCGAAGAAGATGCGCCGGAACAGCGCGGGCGGGATGCGGCCGCGCAGCCAATTGCCCAGCGCCAACCCGGCGAGCGCCGGCGGCAATGCAAGCAGGGACTGGCCGGCGGCCAGCGGCGTGAAGCTGCCCTGCACCGCCAGCGCCAGGGCCAGGGCCAGGGTCGCCACCAGGAAGGCGATGCCGAGCGCCTGCACCAGCGCATCCCGCGCCAGGCCCAGTGCGCCGAGCCAGGGCACCACCGGCATGACGAAAACGCCCGTGGCCCCCGTAACCAGCCCACCCAGCAGCCCGACCGGCGCGGCGCTGAGCCGTTCGGCCCGATCCGCCAGCCGGAATGGCGGCGCCAGCAGCCCCCAGCCGCCATAGACGGCCAGCGCCAGCCCGAGCAGGCCCATCGCCAGCGCGCCACCGCCGGTCAGCAGCCCGATTCCCGCCAGCGTGCCCGGCACCAGCATCAGCAGCATCGGCCAAAGCCGCCGCAGCAGCGCGCGCCACGCCGGGCCGCTGGCCTGCAGGATGTTGGTGACGAGGGAGGGCAACACCAGCAGGCCCGCGGCCTCGGCCGGCGGCATCGCCAGCGCCAGCAGCCCGATGGCAATGGTCGGCAGGCCCAGCCCGATCAGCCCCTTCACCGCGCCGGCGAGCAGGAAGACCAGGCCGATGAAGGCGGGGGTGGCGAGTTGTTCCATAACGACAGGCTGCCCGCTTCCCTCCGTGCCGTGCTTCGACCGGGACCGAAGCGTTCCCGCTTGCGGCCCCGGCCGAAGGGATCAATCCAGCGTGGCGCCGGAGGCCTCGACCAGGCCCTTCCAGAAGGCCTCCTGCTCCTGCAGGTAGCGGCCATAGGCGGCGGGGCTTTCGTCCCAGACCGGGGTGAAGCCCAGCGGCTCCATGCGTGCCTTGAAATCGTCGGAGCGTGCGACCTGCACCAGCGCCTGGTGCAGCCGGGTGACGGCTGCCTCCGGCGTGCCGGCCGGCGCGTTGACGGCGTACCAGCTCTGCATGTCGATGCCCTGGTTCGGCAGCACTTCCTTCATGCTGGGCACCTCGCGCAGCTCCGGCACATAGGCGACCCGCTCGGCGGAGCCGACGGCGAGTGCCCGGAATCGGCCTTCCCGCACATGCGGCATCAGCGCAGGGATGACGTCGAACATCATGTCGATGTTGCCGGCCAGCAGATCGGCAATGGCGGGGGCGCCACCGCGATAGGGCACATGGGTGATCTCCATGCCCGCTGCCGCATTGATCCGGGCCAGTGTCAGGTGGCTGACCGTGCCGGAGCCGGAGGAGCCCATGGTGATGGCGCCGCGCTCACGCTTCGCTGCCGCCACCAGTTCCGCAAAGTTGCGCCAGGGCCGGCTGGCATTCACCACCAGCAGCACGGTGCCCGTGGTCACGCGCGTCACCGGGGTGAGGTCGCGGATCGGGTCGAAGGGCATGGAGCGGCGGAACAGGAACTTGTTGGCGGCCAGGATGGTGGCCGTGCCAAGCAGCACCGTGTAGCCATCCTTCGGCGCCTTGGCCACGACATCGCCGCCGATATTGCCGCCCGCGCCGCCGCGATTATCCACCGTGATGGTCTGGCCGAGAATCGGCTGCAGCCGTTCCGCCAGAAGGCGCGCGGTGATGTCCACCGCGCCGCCGGGCGCGAAGGGGACGACGATGCGGATCGGCCGCTGCGGCCAGGCGCCCTGGGCCAGAGCGGGGCTGGCGAGTGGCAGGGCGGCCGCGGCGCCGAGGAGCGCGCGGCGGGAAAGGCCGGGGAGGGTCATGAAAGGGGGGGGTCCTCAATCGGGTGGTCAGCGCCCAGCATAACCGGTCCGCCGCAAAACCGCACGCGGGGCGCCCTTAGCCTGGCACCAGCCGCGCGGACAGCGCCTGTACCGGCGCCACGGCGAGGTCCGCGCGCATGGTCGCCTCATCCGTCCAGCGCGCAGCTTCCGGCAGGCGCCGGGCGCGCCATTGCAGCGTCACCTCGGCCAGCCGGAACGGCCAGGGGGCGATGGAGATCACGCCGGCGCCTTCCTGGAGCGCCAGCTTCGCCTGGCTGCCATTCGCCATTGGCGCGGTGCCGACCCCGCCAATGGTCTCCACCCCGCCGCAGACGGCGAGGCTCAGCGCATCCGTCACGGCGACCAGTGCGCCGGCCGTTTCCACCTGCGCCGCGGTGGCGCCAAGCTGCGCCGCCAGGTCGCGCTGCAACACCGCCTGTTCCGCCAGGTAATGCGCCACAGCCTCGGCATCCGCGGGCTCAAGCTGGTGGCGGTCCGTGTAGCTGCCGTAGATCAGGCTGCCATGGCGGCTGACCAGCAGCGCCACCCAGGGCCCCCAGCAGGCCAGCGCCTGTGCCACGCCGGTGGCCCACATCGGCGCGTGGAAGCGGGCGCCGACGGCGCGGAAGCTGTGTGGCAGGCCGGTCGCCGGGTCCAGCGTCGGCGCCACCTCCCACCCCATCCAGGCGACATCATGCTGGGCGCAGGCGGTGGCGACATCCTCGAACGGGTCGAGGGCGGCGAATCCGGGTGCGCCCCAGGCGCGGGCGAGCTGGCCGGAAACCAGCGCATGCATGGGCTGGCTGATCGCCAGGGTGGAGCCGTCGGGAAGTTCGCGCAGGAGCATGGCGGCAGGATGGGCGCCGGCCCGTGGCGCCGGCAATCCTTATTCCACCCCATTCCGGGTGCGATCCGCACCCCGGCGGGACGTGGCATCCTTGCAAGACTTGCAACACGCCTTCATATGGCGCCGACTTCGGAATCGAGGCAGTCGGGGGGTTCTCATAGATGCGCGTTGCGGTATTGCGCGAACGGCGAGGGGCGGAAACGCGGGTGGCCGCCACGCCGGAGACGGCGAAGAAGCTCATCGCCCTGGGTTGCACCGTCGCGGTGGAGACCGGCGCCGGCCTCGCTTCGGGGTTTCCGGACAGCCAGTACGCCGAGGCCGGCGCGGAGGTGACGCCCGATGTCGGCACCACCCTGGCCAATGCCTGCCTGGTGCTGAAGGTGCGCGCCCCGCTCGGCACCGGAGAGGGTGAGGTCGATGAACTCTCCCTGATCCCGCGCGGCGCCATCCTGATCGGCACGCTCGGCGCCGACCGCGCCATGGCGGATACTTACGCGCAGCTCGGCATCGAGGCGTGCAGCATGGAACTGCTGCCGCGCATCACCCGCGCGCAGTCCATGGATGTGCTGTCCTCCCAGGCGAACCTCGCCGGCTACCGCGCGGTGGTGGAGGCGGCGAGCACCTTCGACCGTGGCTTCCCCATGCTGATGACCGCCGCCGGCACCATCCCGGCCGCCCATGTCTTCATCATGGGCGCGGGCGTTGCCGGGTTGCAGGCCATCGCCACCGCACGCCGCCTCGGCGGCCGGGTTTCCGCCACCGATGTGCGGCCGGCGGCGAAGGAGGAGATCAAGTCCCTCGGCGCCACCTTCGTCGGCTACGAGGATGAGGAGAGCAAGGCAGCGCAGACCGCAGGCGGCTACGCCAAGCAGCTTTCCGCGGAATTCTACGCCAAGCAGGCCGAGGTGGTGGCCGCCCATATCGCCAAGCAGGACATCGTCGTCACCACCGCCCTGGTGCAGGGCCGCAAGGCGCCGATCCTGGTGAATGAGGCGATGGTCGCCTCGATGAAGCCGGGCAGCATCATCGTGGATATTGCGGCGGACGCCGGCGGCAACTGCGCCGCCACCGTTCCGGGCGAGATGATCGTCACGGCCAATGGCGTGAAGGTGCTGGGCTACCGCAACTGGCCGGGCCGGATTTCCGGCGCTTCCTCCGCGCTGTATGCGCGCAACCTGCTGACCTTCCTGACCACCTTCTGGGACAAGGACGCGAAGAAGCCGGTGCTGAAGGAAGACGATGACATCGTGAAGGGCGTGCAGCTGACCCGCGGCGGTGCCGTGGTCCATGCCTCGCTGCCCCCCGCGTCCCCGGCCGCCTGAGGAGATCGCGCCATGAACCCGCAACAGATCGCCATCGAGGCCGCCTCGATCTCTGACCGCGCCGCGCTGCTCGCCGAGCATGCGCGGCAATTGGCCGAGGCGGCGGCGCCCGTCGCCGCGGCTGCCGAGCCTTTCCTGCTGATGCTGACCATTTTCCTGATGGCCTGCTTCGTTGGCTACTACGTGGTGTGGAACGTGACCCCGGCGCTGCACTCGCCGCTGATGGGCGTCACCAATGCCATCTCCTCCGTCATCGTGGTGGGCGCCATCCTGGCGACCGGCCTGGCCGAGAGCGTGGCCGCGCAGATCTTCGGTTTCATCGGCGTGACGCTCGCCTCGGTGAACATCTTCGGTGGCTTCCTCGTGACTCGCCGGATGCTGTCCATGTTCAAGAAGAAGGGCGGCTGAGCCATGGGACAGACCCTTTCGACCCTGGCCTACCTCGTCGCCTCCGTTCTGTTCATCATGGCGCTGCGCGGCCTCTCCAACCCCGAGACCAGCCGCCAGGGCAACCTGTACGGCATGATCGGCATGGGCATCGCGATCATCGCGACCCTGCTGCGGCCGGGCATGGGCGCGGGCGGCATCGTGCTGGTCCTCGCCGGCCTTGCCATCGGTGGCACCATCGGCACGGTGCTGGCGCAACGCATCCAGATGACATCGCTGCCGCAGTTGGTCGCCGCCTTCCACTCCCTGGTCGGCATGGCCGCAGTGTTCGTGGCGGCGGCGGCCTTCTATTCGCCGGAGAGCTTCGGCATCGGCTTTGCCGGCAACATCAAGGCCGCGTCGCTGGTCGAGATGTCGCTGGGGCTCGCCATCGGCGCCATCACCTTCTCCGGCTCCGTCATCGCCTTTGCGAAGCTGGACGGGCGCATGTCTGGCGCGCCGATCCTCTTCAAGGGCCAGCACATGCTGAATGCGGCGCTCGGTGCGCTGCTGCTGGTGCTGGTGATCGCCTTCGTTGCGACCGGATCGCCCATCCTGTTCTGGCTGATCGCGCTGCTGTCCTTCGCGCTGGGCTTCCTGCTGATCATCCCGATCGGCGGCGCGGACATGCCGGTGGTGGTGTCCATGCTGAACAGCTATTCCGGCTGGGCGGCGGCGGGCATCGGCTTCACCATCGGCAACCTGCTGCTGATCGTCACCGGCGCGCTGGTCGGTGCCTCGGGCGCCATCCTGTCCTACATCATGTGTAAGGGCATGAACCGCAGCATCATCAACGTGCTGCTGGGCGGCTTTGGTAGTGACTCGGGTGGGGCCGCGGGTCCTGGTGCCGGCACCGCGGACCGCGCCCCGGTGAAGGCGGGCAGCCCGGAAGACGCCGCCTACATCATGAAAAACGCCCAGAAGATCATCATCGTGCCGGGTTACGGCATGGCGGTGGCGCAGGCGCAGCAGGTGGTCCGCGAAATGGCCGACCTGCTGAAGAAGGAAGGCGCCGAGATCTCCTACGCCATCCACCCCGTCGCGGGCCGCATGCCCGGCCACATGAACGTGCTGCTGGCCGAGGCGAATGTGCCCTATGACGAGGTGCATGAGCTGGAGGAGATCAACGCCGAATTCGCGGATGCCGATGTGGCCTATGTGATCGGCGCCAACGACGTGACGAACCCGGCGGCGAAGACCGACAAGACCAGCGCCATCTACGGCATGCCGATTCTGGATGTGGAGCGCGCGAAGACCGTGTTCTTCGTCAAGCGCGGCATGGCCAGCGGCTACGCCGGCGTGGACAACGAGCTGTTCTTCCGCCCCAACACCATGATGCTGTTCGGCGACGCCAAGAAGGTCACGCAGCAGATCGTGCAGAGCCTGCAGAAGTAGGCCAAGACTGAACCGGCCGCCCTGGCGGCGGCCGGTTTTCAGGGAAGCGCCCGCACCAGACCGCAAGCTGGGTGAGGGTCCGCATGGACGAGTTCCTGCTTTTCGTCGCCGTCGGCTTCGTGGCCCAGATGATCGATGGCGCCATCGGCATGGCCTATGGGCTGACAGCCACTAGCGTGCTGGTCTCGCTCGGTACCCACCCCGCCGTGGCCAGCGCCAGCGTCCATGCGGCGGAGGTCTTCACCACCGGTGCCTCCGGCTTCGCCCATTGGCGGCTCAAGAATGTCGATGCGCGGCTGGTGGCGCGGCTGGCGCTGCCGGGCATCGCCGGGGGCGTCGCGGGGGCGCTGCTGGTCTCCGCCCTGCCGATGCAGATCATCCGGCCCGTGGTCAGCGCCTATCTGCTCGGTATGGGTGGGTTGATCCTGTGGCGCGCCTGGCGCCCGCCGCAACCCAGGCCCGGGCGACCGGTCATGTTGCTCGGACTGGGCGGCGGCTTCCTGGATGCGGCGGGCGGCGGCGGCTGGGGGCCGATCGTCACCTCCACCCTGATCGGGCGCGGCAATGTGCCCCGCATTGCCATCGGCTCCACCAACGCCGCCGAGTTCTTCGTCACGCTCGCCATCACCGCCGCCTTCTTCACCGCGATCGGGCTGGAGTTGTGGCAGGCGATCCTCGGGCTGGTGGTGGGCGGCGTGCTGGCGGCGCCCTTCGCCGCCCTGGTGGCGCGGCATGTGCCGGCGCGCCAGCTGATGCTGCTGGTGGGCGTGGTCATCATGCTGCTGTCGCTGCGCAGCCTGGCGGCCTCGCTGGGGGGTTGATCGAAGCGTAATTTTATCTGTTCGACAGCCCTGCAGGGTTTCAAGATGCGGAAGCTTGCATTGGGGAAGAGGGCGCGTGTCGGATGATAAATGAATCGCTCAGCATGGTTGATTTCGGCAACCTGCCGGCCTCCCACCAAAGCGCGTTCCTGGTGCCCTCCGTCCGCGTGGAAACGCTGCCCAAGAACTTCATGCTGTTCAAGCTGACCGCCGGCAAGGCGCAGGCGACCCAGTGGGGGATCAGCCCCTGGTGGTCGCCGGTGAAGCCCTTCAAGGAAGACTATGAGGGCGCCCTCGGCCGCTATCAGCAGGCGAAGCTCAATGGCATCGACATGAGCGCGATGGTCCGCTTCATGTCCGCCGTCTGCATCGACTGGAACGACCTCGGCAACTTTGTGCAGGTCAAGCTGAAGGATGAGTGCCGGGCCTTCTGGGGCCTGTTCGCGCCGCAGAAGAAGCTCAGTGCCACGCCGGCCACAGCATCCGGCCGCGCTGCTGCGCGGGCGAAGGAAATCCAGGTGAGCAATGGCGCCCAGCTACCGCCGGACCTCGGCGTGCTGGAGGCCTGGCAACTCTATGTGCCGAACCTGAAGGAGTCGGATATCAGCCGCAGCGGCGTGATTCCGGCGCATGACATGCACGCGCTTGCTTTGCATTTCGGGCTGACCTGACAGGTCAGCCCTGGCAGGTGGTTCAGCCTGTCGCTGCCGGCAGGGTCGCCATGGCCCGCGCGAAGGCCGTCAGTGTCTGGTCCACGTCCCGCGGCTCATGCGCGGTCGAGACATAGTATTTGCTGTCGCCCTTCAGGATGCCGCCTTCCCGCAGCACGCGGTTCACATGCGCCTGCGCCGCACGGTCCGCACGCAGCGTGGCGCGATAGTCCCGCACCTCGCCATCCGTGAACACCACGTCGAACAGCGGCGGCTCGCCCACCACCTGCGCCCGCAATCCGGCCTCGGCAAGCTGCGCGGCCATGCCATCCATCAGCGCCCGGCCGGTGGCGAAGACGCCCTCATAGGCGCCGGGGCGGCGCAGGATCTCCAGCGTCTTCAGCCCGGCCACGGCGGCCACCGGGTTGCCGGACAGCGTGCCCACCTGCATCAGGAAGCCGGCGTCGCCGACGAGTGCGCGGTCGAAATGCGCCATGATGTCGGCGCGTCCGGCCACTGCCGCGAGCGGGAAGCCGCCGCCGATCGTCTTGCCCAGGGTGCAGAGGTCCGGCGTCACGCGTAGAATGCCTGCGCGCCGCCATAGGCGAAGCGGAAGCCCGTCACGACCTCGTCAAAGATCAACACCAGGCCGTGCTTGGTGCAGAGGTCGCGCAGCCCCTGCAGGAAGCCGGGGACGGGCGGAATCAGGCGCTGCAATGGCTCCACGATGATGCCGGCGATCTCCTCGCTCTGCTGTTCCACCAGCCGGGTCACCGCCTCCAGATCGTTGAAGGGGGCGACCAGCACGTCATCGGCGACGGATTTCGGAATGCCGGCGGAATCCGGCACGGGGCGGGGGAAGTTGGCCAGGTGCTTCGGCGCCAGGCTCATCAGGCCATGGTCGCTCATCCCGTGGTAGCCGCCCTCGAATTTCAGGATCTTGTCGCGGCCGCGAAAGGCTCGGGCCAGGCGCATGGCGTAGAGATCCGCCTCCGTGCCGGAGCCGACGAAGCGAAGCTGCTCCGCGCAGGGCACCGCCTCGACGATGGCCTCGGCCAGGGCGATGCCGTGTTCATTGTTGGCGAAGAAGGTGGTACCGCGGGCGAGCTGCTGCTGCACCGCCTCGGTGACTTCCGGGTGGCAATGGCCGACGAACATCGGTCCGGAGCCGAGCAGGAAATCCACATATTCGCGCCCGGCGGCATCCCAGACCCGGCCGCCTCGGCCTTCGCGCAGGATCACCTCGGGCGAGAAATTGCCGAATCCGCCAGCCGGCAGCACGCGCTTCGCACGCGCCACCAGCGCCTGTTCCAGATCAACAACCCCATCCATCGCGCTTGCCCCTGCCACAGACGGGGAGTAGACGCGCGTCGATGCGGTGCGAAAAGCCCTCGGACAGCGCAAAGCGGCGGCTGGCGGAAGGGTTTCCGCACCGCGCTGCTTCGGCTTGTCAGGGTCACGGCCCGCCGGGGAGGACGGGCGTCAGGGGAGGCTGGTCCAGTTCCCGGCGGCGGGATGAACCGCTGCGCCGGGGAGGGATCAGAAGCCTTCCCGCTCCAGCCGCTTGCGCTCCACCTTGCGGGCGCGGCGAACAGCCTCCGCGGCCTCACGGGCGCGACGCTCGGACGGCTTCTCGTAATGGCGGCGGAGCTTCATTTCACGGAACACACCCTCACGCTGAAGCTTCTTCTTCAGCGCCTTCAGGGCCTGGTCGATGTTATTGTCGCGGACGACGACCTGCACGCGATGGAACCTCCTGGTTCGAATGAATGAGAATCGGAAAAGCGGATGCGCGCCAGCCGATCCGGAAGTTGGCCCGGACCGGCAAGCGCGAGGGCGGATGCCTTAGCATAGGATTCGGGGAACGCGAAAGCCCCTCCCGCTGCCCGCCATACGCATTAAGTAGGGACCTGCACGCATCGGACCGTTCCGCCACCATGGCCCTTCTGAAGATCGCCCGCATGGGCCACCCCGTCCTGGTCCGCCGGGCCGATCCCGTGGCAGACCCCACTTCGCCGGAAATCCGCCGTCTGGTCGCGGATATGGCGGAGACGATGGAGGATGCCTCCGGCCTCGGCCTGGCGGCGCCGCAGGTCCATGTGCCGCTGCGGCTTTTCGTCTGGCGCGGCGGCGCCGGCAACATCCTCGCCCTGATCAACCCGGAGATCGAGCCGGTGGGGGAGGAGACGGAAGAAGGCTGGGAAGGCTGCCTATCCATTCCCGGCCTGCGCGGCGCCGTGCCGCGCGCCGCACGAATCCGCTTCCGCGGCGTTGATGTGGAAGGCCGCCCGGTCGATGGGGAGGCCGCGGGCCTGCCCGCCCGGGTTATCCAGCATGAGACGGACCATCTGGACGGCATCCTGTATCCGATGCGGATGCCGGATCTGTCCCGCTTCGGCTTCAACGAGGATCTGCATCGCGCGGCCCAGCAGGCCAGTCGCGCCGCCGAGGAGGATGCATCGTGATCGAACGCAGCGAGGAACGCGACCAGGCCATCAAGGCGGCCCTGCCGCATGTGCCGGCGCTCGGCTGGAGCCGCGCCGCGCTGGCCGCCGGCCTCACCGACCTCGGACGGGATCCGCTGGAACAGGAATGGCTGTTCCCGCGCGGCCCGGTGGAAGCGATCGAGGCTTGGTGCGACCTGGCGGACCGGGAGATGGCGGCGCAGGCCGTCGCGGAAGACCTGCTTGGCCTGAAGATCCCCCGCCGCATCCGCCGCGTCGTGCTGATCCGGCTGGAACAGGCAGTGCCGGATCGGGAAGCGGTGCGCCGGGCGCTGGCGCTGCAGGCGCTGCCCTGGAACCTGGCCTCGGCGGCCCGCACCTTGGCGCGCACGGCCGATTCGATGTGGGCCGCGGCGGGCGACACCTCGGCGGACTTTTCCTGGTACACACGGCGGGCGACGCTGGCGGCCATCTATGGCGCGACGCTGGCCTTCTGGCTGCAGGATGATTCGGAGGATCACGCGGCGACCAAGGCCTTCCTGGATCGCCGGCTGGCCGGTCTGGCGCGGTTCCAACGCATGAAACGAAAGGCCTAGGCCCGCGTTGAACCCACCGTAACCTTACGGAGTGGGTCATGAAGGGTATTCTGCTGTGGCTGGTCGGCTTGCCGATCCCGATCATCATCGTGCTCTACCTGATTGGAATCTTGTGAAGATCGGCGACAAGATCGCGGCTGTTTTCCGCGGCGGGATGCTGTAGAGACGGCCTGTGACGGGACGCCAGGGGGCCGGGGGGCCCCACCGCGCGATCGGCTAGCGCAACATTGGTTGCGCCGGCTCGGCCGATGCGGCAGGCAGGGGGTCCCAAGGGGAGTTTCCCAACGCCATGCGCCGCAAGTTTTCCATTCGTCTGCTGATCGCCGGCGCCGCCATGGCCATCGGCGGCCCCGCCATCGCCCAGTCCTGCGTTCAGGCCAATGAGCGCACGGCCTTCGAGCTGCGCGCCTTGCAGAGCCAGCTGATGGTCGCCGCCATCACCTGCCAGCGAGACGGCGACTACAACGCCTTCGTCCGCAAGTTCCAGGGCGACCTCGGCGGTGCCTACAACACCATCCGCACCCATTTCCGCCGCACCGCCGGCGCCCAGGGTCAGCGCGCGCTCGATGGCTACATCACGACGCTGGCGAATGAGCAGTCGCAGGATGGGGTCCGCCAGGGCTCGCGCTTCTGCCAGAACATCACGCCGCTGTTCCAGGTGGCCCTGGCGCAGACCAGTGCCAGCTCGCTCGCCGAGATGTCCATGGAGCGGAACGTGCTGAACCCGTACGACGCCGCAAGCTGCGCGGACCGCGTCACCACACCGGCCGCCACCACGCCGACCCGCCGCCGCCCGGCCGCCAGCAACCGCTCCGCCGCGGTCACCCGCAACCGCTGAACAGCGTGAAGCGGTACGCGTGAAACGGTTCTGGGACCAGGCCTGCGCGGCGCCGGCCGAGGAAGGCTTTGCCATCCTGCTGGATGGCCGCCCGGTTCGCCTGCCGGGCGGTGCGCCGCTGCGCGTGCAGGCAGCACCGCTGGCCGAGGCTGTCGCCGCCGAATGGCAGGCCGCCGGTGGGGCCAAGGGCGGTGAGATGCGGCCGGAAGACGTGCCGCTGACCCGCCTGGTCGGCACCGCGGAAGAACGGATCGGGCAGGCGCCGGAGGGCACCGTCGCTGCCATCGCCCGCTATGGCGAATCCGAGTTGCTCTGCTACCGCACGGATATCAGCCGGCTCGCGGTGCGGCAGGCGGAGGCCTGGGACCCCTGGCTGACCTGGGCCGCGCGCAACCTGGATGCACCGCTGCGCGTGACCACCGGCATCATGCCGGTCTCGCAGCCGCCGGAGGCATTGGCGGCGCTGCACCGCGCGGTGCAGCGGCAATCCGTGTTCGGCCTGGCGGCGCTGGGCGTGGCGGTGCCGGCGCTGGGCAGCCTGGTGCTCGGCCTCGCTGTGGTCGGCCTGCATCTCGACCCTGCCGAGGCGCATCGCCTGGCGGCGCTTGAGGAACAGTTCCAGGAGGAATTCTGGGGCGTGGACCCCGACAAGCAGGCCCGCCGCGATGCCGCCGCGGCCGATGTGGCGCTGGCCGCGCGGCTGGTGCGGCTGGCCGGATGATTTCCCGGCTGCTGGCCATCAGCGGCCGCGTGCAGGGGGTTGGCTACCGGGACTGGCTGGTGCGGGAGGCGCTGCGGCGCGGCCTGCAAGGTTGGGTGCGGAACCGGCCGGACCGCAGCGTGCAGGCCCTGGTGGCCGGCGATGCGGAGGCCGTGCAGGCCATGATCGCCGCCTGCCAGCGCGGCCCGCTGCTTGCCCGCGTCACCGCGGTGACGGAGACGTCGGCCGAATCGCCGGACCAGCCGGGATTCAGCCGCCGCGCCGATGGCTAGGCTCACCTGGCCGCATGCTGCTGGCTTTCTGGTGAGTCCGCCCCAACTCATCACGCTCCGAGGCGTGCGATGCTGCACTGCCGAAATTTCCTTGTCGGGTGAGTGATTCTGCCCTATCTCTCCCCTCGTCGGCGGGTGTTTGCCCGCCGCGCCCCGGCCGCGTGAGCGGGCCCGGTGCCGTCACCCCAGCATGGGGGACCTGGCGCCTGGAGGCCCGGACCGGGGCGCTGCCGTCGCCCGAAAGGCGTGGCTCTGCGGACAACATCGGACCGGCCCCGGCACGCGGGTTGGCCCACCGCCACCCAACCGCCCGCGCTATCGCCGGGCGGCCTGACCGGATTTTTGTATTTCATGAGCTTCAGTGAACTCGGCCTCTCCCCGCGCATCCTCCAGGCGCTGACCGAAGAGGGCTACACCATCCCGACGCCGATCCAGCGCGATGCGATTCCGCATGCGCTGACCGGGCGTGACATCCTGGGCATCGCGCAGACCGGCACCGGCAAGACCGCCGCCTTTGGCCTGCCGCTGCTGCACCTTCTCGCCGAATCGAAGGGCCGCCCGCCGCGTGGCGGCTGCCGCGCGCTGATCCTGTCGCCGACCCGCGAACTGGCCAGCCAGATCGCCGACAGCCTGAAGAATTACGGTCGCCACCTCGGCCTGTCCGTCTTCGTCATCTTCGGCGGCGTGCCGCATGGCCCGCAGCGCCGTGCGCTGGCGAACGGCATCGACATTCTGGTGGCGACGCCGGGCCGGTTGCAGGACCACATGGATGAGGGCTCCGCGCGCCTCGACATGGTGAATGCGCTGGTCTTGGACGAAGCTGACCAGATGCTCGACAAGGGCTTCTGGCCCGCGATCCGCCGCATCCTGCCGAAGCTGCCGGCCAAGCGGCACACCATGTTCTTCTCCGCCACCATGCCGGCGGAAGTGGCCAAGCTGTCCGCCGAGATCCTGAAGGACCCGATTCGCATCGAGGTGGCGCCCGTCGCCACCACCGCGGAACGTGTGACGCAGAAGCTGGTGGTCATCGAGCAGGGCCGTAAGCGCGGCAAGCTGGCCGAGCTGCTGAAGGGCGAGGGGGTTGGCCGCGCGCTGATCTTCACCCGCACCAAGCACGGCGCCGACCGCGTGGTGAAGAACCTGGAAGCCGATGGCATCGCGGCCAATGCGATCCATGGCAACAAGTCCCAGGGCCAGCGGGAACGCGCGCTGTCCGACTTCAAGTCGAACCGTGCCCCGGTGCTGGTCGCCACCGACATCGCCGCCCGCGGCATCGATGTGGATGGCGTGACGCATGTGATCCAGCACGACATGCCGGACACCCCCGAAGCCTACGTCCACCGCATCGGCCGCACCGCGCGTGCCGGCGCATCGGGCATCGCGATTGCGATGTGCGCGCCGGATGAGCGGGAGAAGCTGTGGGCGGTGGAGAAGCTGATCCGCATCTCGATTCCCGCTTCCGACGAACGCCAGGACGTCTCCGTGCCGATGTACCGCACCGGCGGGCGTCCGGATGCGGTGAAGCCGGCCGGCGGCAATCGCGGGCGCAACAGCCCGTCCCGCGGGCGTAACGGCGGTGGCGGCGGCGGCGGCGGTGGCCGCAGCGGTCAGGGTGCGCCGCGCGGCAATGCCGGCCAGGCGCCGCGCACCGGCGACCAGCCGGCGCGTCGCCCGGCAGTGGCCGCGGCGGGCCAGAAGGACCGCAACTGGCGCGAGGGTGATTTCCGCGATGGCGGCGCCGCCCCGGCCTTCATCCGCACGCGCTGAGGCTTTCCGCCTTGCGCGAAACGGTGCTGATGAAAGGTGAAATGGCCACGCGGGTCATCGTCACCACCGAAACCGGCACCGAGGTGCTGGATGAGGAAGACGAGGTGCTGGAATCCTACCCGGATGACCAGCACGAACCCACCCTGGCGCGATTCCTGGCGCAGGGGTGGGAGGTGGAGGAGGACGGGCCTTAGCTGCCCGTTTTCCATCCGCCGGCCTTGCCCTGCGGCGTCGCCATGCCAGTATCCGCCGGGCCGGGAATAGCAAGGAACATCGCATGGTAGCGCCATCCGCATCAGGCCAGGGGCGTGTGGTGACCGGGGATCCGGCACCGCTTCCGCTGCCGCGCCTGCTGGGACTTGGCCTGCTCACCCTCGCGGCCATCGGCCTCACCGCGCCGTTGCTGGTGCTGGCCCTGCCGTTTCCGGCTGCGGTCGCCCTCGGCGGGCTTGGTGCCTTCATGGTCGGCGTGGTGCTGGCGATGCGCTTGCGGTCGGGGGCCTTCGTCGCGCTCGGGCTGGTCGGGCTGTTTGGCTTCATCGGCGTGGCGGCGGAGGCGGCGCTGTGGTTCCGGCTCGGCGGCGCGGTGGATGCGCGGTTGGAAAGTGTAGCGGCCGCCCCCTCCTTCCCCGAGTCCAGCCGCCTGGCCTTCCCTGAGGCCATCGCGCGCAGCGACCTGGCAGGTGAGGCGCGCAGCCGCATCGCCCGCAGTGCCGGTCCGCCGGTGGAGCTTTCCGCCTTCGCCGTGCCGGTGGTGCCGCCGGGTTGGGACCGCACCCAGCCGGTGCCTGCCTTCCTGGTCTGCGCCCAGCCGCGCGAGGCGACCCCCTGCGCCACCGCCTTCCCACCGCGCCTGACGGAGGCTTTCCGCGCCACGCCGCGGCCGGAGGCGGCGCAGGCGGCGCTGGCGCTGCATGGCCTGACCGCGGTGCCCAACCCCGCCTTCCTGGCCACGACCGATGAGATTGCTTCCGAACGGGCGCGCGCCGGCTGGATGGCGCTGGCCTGGCCGGTGCTGGCCTGGCTCGCCTGGGCTGCGGGGCTGGCGGTGTACCGGATGATCTCGGTGCCAAAGCGGCGGCCGGCGCGGGCCTGAAGCTACCCGAACACCTCACCCCAGGCTGCCATCAGCGCCGAATCGGCCTCCTCCATCGTCGCCAGCACGCCGAGCTTGTGCAGGCTGGTGACGCCATGCTCGGCGATGCCGCAGGGGACGATGCCGGCGAAGTGGGTCAGGTCCGGGTCCACATTCAGCGCCACGCCGTGCCAGGACACCCAGCGGGTGACGCGCACGCCGATGGCGCCGATTTTCTCCTCCGTGCCGCGCGCCTTGTCCGCCACCCAGATGCCGATGCGGCCGTCCCGGCGTTCACCGCGGATGTTGAAGCGGTCCAGCGCGCGGATCAGCCAGTCCTCCAGACCGCGCACATACTCCCGCACGTCGCGCGCGCGTACCGTGCCGTGGTCCCGCGTCAGGTCGAGCATGACATAGCCGGTGCGCTGGCCCGGGCCGTGATAGGTCCATTGCCCGCCACGCCCGGCGGCCACGGCCGGAAAGCGGGTTTCCAGCAGGTCTTCGGGGCGAGCGGAGGTGCCGGCGGTGTAGGTGGGCTCATGCTCCACCAGCCAGACGGCCTCCGGCGCGGTGCCGTTGCGGATGGCGGCAACGCGGGTGGCCATGGCTTCGAGCGCCGGCGCGTAGGGCAGGCGGCACGGTGCGATGGACCATTCGGGAGAGGCGGAGAGGGGCCCAAGGAGGGGCGTTGTCGGGTGCGTTGTCATCGGCTATAGGCGCGCTCTACCTGATATGCGGTCGTGGCGGAATGGTAGACGCGCCAGCTTGAGGTGCTGGTGGGGGCAACCCCGTGGAAGTTCGAATCTTCTCGACCGCACCATCCCCACCCGACGAACCGACAGCGCCTCTCAGGCCGCCATGGCAAGAACGCCAGGCGGGCCGCGCTCCACACCGATAACCCGCGCTGCATGCGGCCCCGTGCGCGGCCGCAGCCGCATCCGCCGCCGGCCGCACCGGCTGGCGATCGGGCAGGTCACCGCGCGGAAGGCGCGGGCCAGGACGGGGCTCGCGGGCCGTAGCGCGCATTCCATCACCAGGTCGCCGGTCGCGGGCATCCTGTCCACGATCTGGAAGCCGACCTTCTCATACAGCGCCCGGGCACCGTCATTCTCCGGCACCACGATCAGCCGCACGCGCCGGCAGGCCGGCACGGTGGCGAGGCTCGCCATGACCCGCGCCAGGATGGTCCGGCCCAGGCCGCGCCCCTGATGCGAGCGGGCCAGGATGAACCAGCCCAGCCACCAGCAGGTGGCATCGCGCGGGTCGGGGTGGACGACATAGAAGCCGATCATGCGGCCCTCGGCCTCGATGCCGATCATGGCATGCCAGGCGCCGCGGCGGACGGTTGAGAGAATGTCCGGAAGTGGCCCGAGGTAGTCTTCGATCTGGTCAACATCCAGATCCATGGTCTGGACCAGCTCCAGGCTGGTCTTGGCAATCGGGCGGTAGTGGAGGGCCTGCCGGGCCCATCGGGAAGACATGTGATCCTGCTGCGTTTGTTTCCGCAGAGGGGGCACCAGGATCAACCCGGCGCCAACGCCTCTGTCGTGGACAGTAGATCGTGCTGCCATGTCGAAAGGCAAATCAGCCGGACTGCAGCTGTCATGTGACGGTTGTGATATTTCCCGGCGATCGCGCGCGGTTCAGGAAATCGGCCCAATTCACTTGGCGACGCAGGCATTCGGCTTTGCCGGTCCTACGACAAAAAATATTTCTTCCTATCCACCTGCCGCCGGCGGGATGACCGGCGCGGCCAGGATCGAACGCTCCAGCTCATCGAAGGCACAGATGAAGGTCTGCTCGCCGAAGGCGGTGAGGTAGTCGTAGCCGATCATCGCGTATTTCACCTCGTTCGACAGCGCGACCACTTCGGGGTCGGACAGCATGGTGCGGATGGTATTGGACAGCCGCGTCCGTTCCTCCGCATCCATGGTCTGGAAGGCGAGCAGCGCGCCCTTCAGATGCGGCGCCGATTTCTCGAAGGGATGGGCGGAGAAGCGCCGTGCCATGCGGGTGACCAGGCCGATGCGACGCTCCGCCCGCCTTCGGTCCACGTCCCGGTTCACCGCCGTCAGCAGGGAATCGACCACGAAGGCCGGTCCCACCTCCACATCCGCGCCGCCGGGCTGGCGCAACGTCAGCAGCTTGGAGCGCAGCACCAGCATGGCACCGAAGCCGGCCAGCAGCGTGCGGGTCAGCCCATCCGCAGGCGGCGTGAAGACCTCGTGGTAGTATTCCAGCACGCCCAGTGCGGCGAGCGCCGCGGCCGCATTGGCGCCGATGAAGGTCCGCCCCGGCAGGCTGGTGGCGACGATCCAGGGTTCGTCGCGGTAGCGGGAGACCAGCTCGGCAAAGCCCACCACGGCGCCGATGGCGGCAACGCCCAGGTAGCGCCACAGCCACGTCTCGTCGGGCAGCCAGCCGCGCTCTGCCAGGCGCGCCTGGCTCCAGGGCAGGGCCAGCAGCACGACCAGCAGGGCGAGAAGCACCCACCAGCCAAGCCCAGGGCGCTGGCCAGGGATTGGTTCGTTCGGCGGGGCCTCGGTCATCCTGGCCCCCCGTGCCGTCAGCCGGCCAGCAGCAGGCCGGCCCGGGTCAGGCCGTACAGATGCTCGCCGCTGCGCGCATCACGCTCGGCCACGCGCAGCGCCTGGCGGCGTTCCAATTCACTCAGCGCGGTGCGCAGCACATCGAAATCGAAATCTGGGTCGCGCGCGGCCAGCACGTCCCGGATATGGCCGAGCCGCGCGGCATGGTCCTCGGCCGCGGCCAGAATCTGCAGCACCGGGCGGCCATAACGCAGATAGGCGCCTTCCTGCTCGGCCGTCGGCGGCAGCATAGCCGCGACCTCGGCGACGCCGAGGCCCTTGGTGGCCGGCCCGCGCGGGGACGCCGTACTGCCAAACAGATCCAGGCTCCACAGCACGTCCTTGCCGGACTTCATCATCACCCTGAGACCCTTGCCCAAAGGCAGCGTAGCACCCCGGCACACGGCGCTGCCAGCGCAACCGAACGCGGACTTGGCGCGGGTCGCGGCGCGGCAGGATATCGCCTATAGCTTCGGACGGAGGTGGCAATGGACGAGGATTTTCGCAAGGCAGCGCTAGATTATCACCGGCTGCCGCGCCCGGGGAAGCTCAGCGTGGAGCCGACCAAGCGCATGGCCACGCAGCGCGACCTCGGCCTGGCCTATTCCCCCGGCGTCGCCGCGGCCTGCGAGGAAATCGCCAAGAACCCCGACGCCGCCTGGGACTACACCGCGCGCGGCAATATGGTGGCCGTCATCACCAATGGCACCGCGGTGCTCGGCCTGGGTGCGATCGGCGCGCTGGCGTCCAAGCCGGTGATGGAGGGCAAGGCGGTCCTCTTCAAGAAATTCGCCGGCATCGATTCCATCGACCTGGAGATCGAGCAGCGCGACCCGCAGAAATTCATCGAGGCCGTGGCCGCGCTGGAGCCGAGCTTCGGCGCCATCAACCTTGAGGACATCAAGGCCCCGGAATGCTTCGAGATCGAGCGGGCACTGCGCGCGCGCATGAAGATCCCGGTCTTCCATGACGACCAGCACGGCACCGCCATCATCGTCGCCGCCGCCGTGCGCAACGGGCTGCTGCTGCAAGGCAAGAAGCTGGCCGATGTGAAGGTGGTGAACACCGGCGGCGGCGCGGCGGCGATTGCCTGCCTCGACCTGCTGGTGGCCATGGGGCTGAACCGCGCCAATGTCACCATCTGCGATATCGACGGCGTGGTCTGGAAGGGCCGCCCGAACACGGACCCGTTCAAGGCGGCCTATGCGCAGGAGACGGAGGCGCGGACGCTGGAACAGGTGCTGCCCGGCGCCGATGTGTTCCTCGGCCTGTCCGCGCCGCGCATCCTGAAGGCGGAATGGCTGCCGATGCTGGCGCCCCGCCCGCTGGTGCTGGCGCTGGCGAATCCGGAGCCGGAGATCCTGCCGGAAGCGGTGCGCGCGGTGCGACCGGATGCCATCGTGGCGACGGGTCGGACGGATTACCCAAACCAGGTCAACAACGTCCTCTGCTTCCCCTTCATCTTCCGCGGCGCGCTGGATGTGGGTGCGACTACGATCAATGAGGCGATGAAGGTCGCGGCAGCGGATGCCATCGCGGCACTGGCTCGGATGGAGGCGTCTGAGGTGGTTGCCGCCGCCTATGGCGGCAATGCCCCCACTTTCGGCGCCGACTACATCATCCCGAAGCCGTTCGACCCGCGGCTGATCCTGGAGATCGCCCCTGCCGTGGCGAAGGCCGCGATGGAAACCGGCGTCGCCCGCCGCCCCATCACCGACATGCCGAAGTACCGGCAGGAGCTGGAGCGCTTCGTCTTCCGCTCCGGCAACCTGATGCGGCCGGTCTTCGAGGCGGCGCGCAAGCGTCTGTCCCGCGTGGTCTATGCCGATGGCGAGGATGAACGCGTGCTGCGCGCCGTGCAGACCGTGCTGGATGATGGCCTGGCCGAGCCGATCCTGGTGGGCCGACGCGATGTGATCGCCGCCAAATCCGCCGCCATGGGGCTGCGGATGGATTTTTCGCAGTCCGTGCGCGTGGTGGACCCCTCGGCCGATGAGGCGGTGTTCGGGCCGCTGACGGCGCTGTACCAGGCGAAGGTGGGCCGCAAGGGCATTCCGCCCGATGCCGCGCGGCGCCGCATCGGCAACCGCCCCACCGTCGCCGCCGCGCTGTTGCTGGAAGCCGGGCTTGCCGATGCCTGCCTCTGCGGCGGCAGCGGCGACTGGTTCCGCCATTGGCACCACGCCTATGACGTGATCGGCAAGCGGCCGGAGGTCGGGCGGGTCTATGCGCTCTCGGCGCTGATCATTCCCAATGGCCATCTGTTCTTCGTTGATACGCATCTGACGGTGGACCCCACGCCCGCGCAGATCGTGGACATGACCCTGCTGGCCGCCGAGCAGATCCGCGCCTTCGGCCTGACGCCCAAGGCCGCGCTGCTGTCGCATTCCAGCTTCGGAGCCTCGGGCGCGCCATCCGCCCGCAAGATGCGCGACGCGCTGCGCCTGCTGCGGGAGCGTTCGCCGGAATTCGAGGTAGATGGCGAAATGCACGCCGATGCGGCGCTGGTGCAAGCCATCCGGGACCGCGCGGTGGGCGACAGCCCGCTGACGGATGCCGCGAACCTGCTGGTGATGCCGACCTTGGACGCCGCCAATATCAGCTTCAATTTGCTGAAAGCGGCGGGCGAGGGGCTTCAGGTGGGGCCGATGCTGCTGGGCATGGCCAAGCCCATCCATGTGCTGGTGCCGAGCGTGACCGCGCGCGGCATCGTCAACATGACGGCGCTGGCGGCGGCCCAGGCGAACGGGATGCTGACCGTGGTGTGACCTCCTCAGCCCGCAGCCGATGCTCGAAGGTGGCGCGGAAGCGGCGGCTGCGCTGCATGGCGATGGCGAGTGGCAGCATGAAGGCCAGGCCGGCCAGGAATTGCGCCATCGCCTCCGCCGGGTCCGCGGCGCTGCGCAGCCCGGCCAGGGCCATGGCGGCCAGTTGCAACGCAGAGTCCAGCACCAGGAACACCCAGGCATAGGCCAGGCGGAAATGCCGCCAACGGCGGAACCACAGCACGGCCGCGGCCAACGTCAGCCCGATCGAGACCAGCAGATCCAGGTTCAGCAGCAGTGCCCCGGGCACGCCGGATGGCCGCCATTCCTGCACCAGCAGGAAGGGGCAGCCCAGCACCGCCACCACCATCAGCAACGAGGGCAGTCGCAGCCAGCCGCCCATGCCGTGCAGGGGGTGCGCTTCCGCCTCCGCCGGGCTGACCCGGACCCACCTCGTCATGCCCGGCCTTTTCGCTGCGTGGAGTTGGACATCCCGTGGGGCTGGCCGTTGCCGGGTCAGGACACACGCGCGGCGCGGCTGTGTCCACCCTGGCGGTTCGCCCAGGGCGGGGCCACATTACATCCATGACAAATCTGCCCGACAAACCCCGCGACACCGCGGTCGCGGCGTTCCTGCAGAAGGTGGCCGCCATGCCGGCGGTGGCGCCGACGGCCGGCGCGCCCGGCCGCCTGGTCTTCGCGCTGGATGCCACCGCCAGCCGCCAGCCCAGCTGGGACCGCGCCTGCCACTTGCAGGCGGAGATGTTCGGCGCGGTGCGCGAGATTGGCGGGCTGGCCGTGCGGCTGGCCTATTACCGCGGCTTCCAGGAATTCGCCGCCACCCCCTTCCTGACCAACCCGGCGGAACTGGCACGGCGGATGACGGGGGTGACCTGCCTCGGTGGGCAGACCCAGATCACCCGTGTGCTGAAACACGTGCTGGAGGAGACGCAGCGCCGCAAGGTCAACGCGCTGGTCTTCATCGGCGATGCCTTCGAGGAGGATGTGGACGCCGCCTGCCATGTCGCCGGCCAGCTCGGCCTGCGCGGCACGCCGGTGTTCTGCTTCCAGGAGGGGCAGGACCCGGTGGCGAAGAATGCGCTGCGCCAGGTGGCGAAGCTGTCCGGCGGCGCCTGGGCGCCCTTCGATGCGGCCAGCGCCGGGGCGCTGCGCGACCTGCTGCGGGCCGTGGCCGTCTTCGCCGCGGGGGGGCGGCCGGCCCTGCAGCGGCTGGGCAGCGCCGCGGCGCGAGGCATTGCCGGGCAGTTGCCGGCGCCGCGGGGCGCCTGAGCATGGCCTGGCTGGCCCTCGGGTTTCTGCTGCTCGTCGGGCTGTTTGCCCTGCTGAAGCTGTTCGCGGATGCGAAGCCGACGCAAGTGAAGGGGGCGCTGGCGCTGTTCGCCGGGGCGTTCGGCCTGGTGTTCCTGGTGGCGCTGCTGGCCACGGGGCGGGGCGGGCAGGCCTTCTGGGCGCTGGCGCTGTTCGGGCCGCTGGTCTGGCGCTGGGTGCAGGCGCGGCGCGCCGCCGGCACCTTCGCCCGCGGCGGCGCGGCCAGCCCGGGCCTGGCCTCCGATGTGGAAACCGTCCTGCTGTCGATGACCCTGGACCATGACACCGGCCGGATGGCCGGCAGGGTGAAGGGCGGCCGCTTCGGTGGTGCGAATCTCGGCGACCTCGACCTGCCGGCGCTGCTGGCGCTGATGGCGGAGCTGGCGGCGCTGGACCCGGATGGCATGCCGCTGCTGGAAGCCTGGCTGGACCGCAGCCACCCCGAATGGCGTGAATTGGCCACGCCGCCCGACTTCCCCGCCGGCCCGATGGGGCGGGCGGAGGCGCTGGAGGTGCTGGGCCTGACGGAAGGCGCCACCGCCGAGGAAATCCGCTCGGCGCATCGGCGGCTGATGCGGCGCGCGCATCCGGACCAGGGCGGGTCAGACTGGCTCGCCTCCCGGCTGAATGAGGCGCGGGATATTCTGCTGGGCTGAAGCGGCCCCGGCGGCACTCCGGTGGACGGCGCCCGGCGACCGTGGCACTCCTGCGCCACCAATCCGACAGGGAAAATCCACCCGTGCGAAAGCCGCTCCGCAAGGCCGTCCTGCCCGTCGCCGGTCTCGGCACGCGTTTCCTGCCCGCCACCAAGCAGATGGCGAAGGAAATGCTGCCCGTTGTCGACAAGCCGCTGATTCAATACGCGGTGGAGGAAGCCCGCGCCGCGGGGATCGAGCAGTTCTGCTTCGTCACCGGCCGCGGCAAGACCATGCTGGTCGACCAGTTCGACGTTGCCTATGAGCTGGAGCGCACCCTGGTGGAGCGCAACAAGACCAAGGAACTGGCGATGCTGCACGAGCAGGCGCTGCCGCCCGGTTCGGTGGTCTCCACCCGCCAGCAGGTGCCGCTCGGCCTCGGCCATGCCATCTGGTGCGCGCGGGCCTTCGTCGGCGATGAGCCCTTCGCCATCCTGCTGCCGGACGACCTGATGCTGTGCGACGTGTCCTGCACCAAGCAGCTGGTGGACGCCTACAACGAGACCGGCGGCAATGTCGTGGCGATCGAGGAGGTGCCGAAGGACCGCGTTTCCTCCTATGGCGTGATCGACCCCGGCGCGACCACGGGCAACCTCGTCGAGGTGAAGGGCCTGGTGGAAAAGCCGCCGGTCGAGAAGGCGCCGTCAAACCTGACCGTGATCGGCCGCTATGTGCTGATGCCGGAGGTGATGGCGCACCTGGCGACGCAGGAAAAGGGGGCGGGCAACGAGATTCAGCTCACCGACAGCATGGCGAAGCTGATTGGAACACAGCCATTCCACGGCGTGTTGTATGAGGGCCGCCGCTTCGACTGCGGCAACAAGGCCGGCTATCTGGAGGCGCAGGTGGCTTTCGCATTGGCGCGCCCGGACATGGCGCCCACGATGCAGGCCATCCTGAAGAAATACGCACAATAGAGACCGACGGAGACACGCCGCCGATGACCGCCTTCAACCACCGCTTCGACCCGACCTCGCTGCGGGAATACGACATCCGCGGTATTGTCGGGCAGACCCTGCACCCGGAGGATGCCTTCGCCATTGGCCGCTGCTTCGGCTCCATGGTCTCCCGCGCCGGCGGGACCAAGGTGGCGGTGGGCTATGATGGGCGCCTGTCCTCGCCGGAGATGGAGGCACAGCTGGTCGCCGGCCTGCGCGCCTGCGGCCTGAAGGTGGCGCGCATCGGCTGCGGGCCGACGCCGATGTTGTACTTCGCCTCCTACGCGCTGAAGGCGGATGGCGCGATCATGGTCACCGGCAGCCACAACCCGCCGGACTACAACGGCTTCAAGATGATGCTGGCCGGCAAGCCCTTCTACGGCACGCAGATCCAGGAAATCGGCCGCATGGCGGTGGAGGGCGACGTGGTGCCCAATGCCGTCGGCACGGATGAACAGGTCGATGTGTCCGAACGCTATGTCGCGCGGATGATGCAGGACTGGGATGGCGGTGATCGGGCACTGAAAGTGGTCTGGGACCCGGGCAACGGCTCGGGGGCCGAGATCGTCAAGCTGCTGACGGCAGAGCTTCCCGGCACCCACTACATCATCAATGGCAGCATCGACGGCACCTTCCCGGCACACCACCCGGACCCGACGGTGGCCAAGAACCTAGAGCAGATCATCGCCGAGGTGGCCAAGCAGGGGGCCGATCTGGGCATTGCCTTCGATGGCGATGCGGACCGGATCGGCGTGGTGGATGGCGATGGCAACATCCTGTTCGGCGACCAGTTGCTGGTGGTGCTGGCGCGGGACGTGCTGAAGTCGAAGCCCGGCGGCGTCATCATCGCCGACGTCAAGGCCAGCCAGGTGCTGTTCGACGAGATCGCCAAGGCGGGCGGCACGCCACTGATGTGGAAGACGGGCCACTCGCTCATCAAGTCCAAGATGGCGGAAACCGGCAGCCCGCTGGCCGGTGAAATGTCCGGACACATTTTCTTCGCGGACAAGTGGTACGGCTTCGATGACGCGCCGTACTCTGCCCTCCGCCTGCTCGGCATCCTCGCCCGCAGCCCGGAGACGCTGGGCCAGATGCGCGCTGGGCTGCCACAGGTGATCAACACGCCGGAACTGCGCTTCGACTGCGCCGACACCCGCAAATTCGGCGTCATCACCGAGGTGAAGCAGCGCCTGGCCGATGAGGGTGCGAAGGTGCAGGACGTGGATGGCGTGCGGGTGCTGACCGAGGATGGCTGGTGGCTGCTGCGGGCGTCGAACACCCAGGCGGTGCTGGTGGCCCGCGCCGAAGCGTCCTCGGAAGCCGGGCTGGACCGGCTGAAGGCCGACATCGCCCGCCAGCTCCAGGCCTCCGGCCTGCCGGTGCCGGACTTCTCCGGGGAGAATGCCGGCCACTGAGGCGGCCGCCGTGGAGGTCTTCCTCTAAGGCACCTTGCTCGACCCGGCGGTGCTGGCGGCGCGGTGCGGGCGCCGCTTTCTGCGCCGGGCGCGGCGCCCGGCCCTGCTGATGGGCTGGCGCCGGGTGATGCTGCGGCGCGAGCCCTTCCCGACCCTTCGGCGCGCCCGGGGCGGGCAGGTTCAGGGCGTAATCATACGGCTATGTGGCGGCCCGCTGCGCCGGCTGATGGCCTATGAGGGTGCCGCCTACCGGCTGCGGCCGGTGCGTCCACCGGCAGGCGGGACGCGGACCTGCCGCTGCAATGGCCTGGATCATCTACCCCTTGCTGGCGCATTGTTGATCGTTCATCCGGTACGGAACCGGTGCGATTTCGTAGACGTTGATCAATTGTGGCTAAACGCGCGGAGGGTGGAACGCTGGCATGACGCTGGCGTTCGAACCGTACAGGACCACACGGCGAACGGAGGGGGCAATGTCGGGAGTCGTCAGGAGGGTCTTGGTCATTGAGGACGAGGCCCTGGTTGCCATGCTGGTCGAGGACGCGTTGCTCGATGCCGGTTTCCACGTTCTCGGCCCCGCCGCGACGGTAGAGGAGGCGCTGCGCTTCCTCGAAGGCGAACGCCCGGATGCCGTGGTGCTCGACCTCAACCTGGCCGGGGAGACGTCGACGCCCGTGGCCGATCTGCTGGCGGCGCGGGGGATTCCCTATGTCATCGCTACGGGCTATGGCGCCTCCGGCCTGCCGCCGGGGCACCAGCACGCCATGGTGCTGGCCAAGCCCTATGATCCGGGCGAGCTGATCGCGATGCTGGGCCGTCTCTGCGCTGCCTGACGGGCGGCCTGAACGGCGCGGATTTCAGATCGCGGCCGGCCAGCGCGGGGCGGGCGCCGCGGCGCGAACCTCCGGTTCGGCCATGGGTGGGCCGGCAGGCATCTGGGCGCGGCGGAACACCAGGGTGAACTCCGCGCCCATCTCCGAGCCTTCCGGCGCGTTGTTGGCCACGATCCGCCCACCCAGCCCGCGCATGATGGTGCGGGAGATGGACAGGCCCAGCCCGGTGCCGAGGCCCGGCGGCTTGGTCGTGTAGAAGGGCTCGAACAGCTTCTCCAGCACCTCCGCGCTCAGGCCCGGTCCGGTATCGATCACCCGCAGCAGCACCGCCTCCGCATCCCCGCGTGGGTCGACCTCGGCCTCGATCCGCAGGCGGCGGCGTTCTGGCTGGCGTTCCTGCAAGGCGTCGCGCGCATTCAGCACCAGGTTCAGCAGCACCTGCTCCACCAGGATGATCTGGCCGACCACCGGCGGCAGCACATCCGGCAGGCGAAGCTGCACCTGGATGCCGGCATCGCGCAGCGCCTGGCCGGCCAGCACCATCATCCCCTGCACGGCAGCGCCGAGGTCCACCGGCTCCAGCGCTGAGACATCAACGCGGGAGAACGCGCGAAGCTGGGTGACGATCGCCTTGGCGCGATCGGCCTGCGCCATGATGCGGCGCAGGCGCACCAGCGCCTCCTCCACCCCATGCTCGCCATCCTCCAGCGCCTCCGCCGCGTTTTCTGCGGCGAGGGACATGATGGCGATGGGCTGGTTAAGTTCATGCGCCAGACCGGCGGCCATTTCCCCCAGGGTCGCAAATTTCGCGGCTGTGGCGGCCTGCAGGGCGAGTTCGCGTTCGGCCGAGATATCCTCCAGCGCGCCCGCCACCTCGATCCCCTCCGGCGTGCGGGCGGTGGCGCGCAGCGTCTCCCGCAGCCACATCCAGCCGCCATCGGCGCGGCGGAAGCGGAATTCCGCGGTGGCGGAAGGCTCCCGCCGCAGCCGGTCCTCGATATCCGCGCCCAGCGGCAGGCTGGCGGCATCCATGCTGCGAACCCGCCAGCCCGGGCGTAGCGCGGCCTCCGTGGTCCAGCCGGTCAGCCGTTCGATTGCCGGGCCGATCTCGGTCAGCCGCAACGTGCCGCCGGCCTCGATGATGCCGCGATAACCGACCGCGGGCAGCGCCTCCTCCAGCGTGCGGGCGGTGGGCGGGCTGGGGCGGTTGCGGAGCAGCGGTGTGCCGATTGCAACCAGGCTGGCCAGGAAGGCGGCGAGGAAGCCGAGCCAGCCGGCCTCCGCCGCCGCGGCGGCCAGCCCCCGGCGGTCATAGGCGGCGAGCAGCACCAGATCCGCCGCCAGCGGCGCGGCGGCGAGTGCCAGCGGTGGCAGATCCGCGGTGGCGGGCCGCAGCAGCGGGGCGTCGGGTGGCGCCGGCCAAGCCGTGCCCCAATGCGCCGCTCCGCCGGCAGCCAGCGGCGTGCCATCCGGCCGCAGCAGCGCCAGCCGCAGCCCGGGCAGCAGCGCCGCATCCTCCAGCGCCCGGTCCAGGCGCCGCGGGTCGATCGCCACCACGGCGATACCGGCGAAATTGCCACGTGGATCGGTCAGCGCCTGGCTGGCCAGCAGGCTGCGCGGCCCGCCTGGCAGATCCAGCAGGGCGGGGCTCAGCAGCGGCTCCGCACGCCCGGCGCGGTGGCGGATGAAGGCTTCGCGCTCGGCCAGGGATTTTCCGATCAGCGGCGCGTGGCTGGACCACAGAATGCGGCCGGCGGCATCGGTGATGGCGTCGAATTGCAGCCCATCCGCCTGCGCCGGAACCGTGTTCGGTCGCGGCCCATTTTCCGCCAGCGCCGCGATCGCCGCCGCGATGGGGCGCCCGGCCAGCCGCCGCCCGGCTTCTGCCGCGCGCTCCGCGATGGCCAGTGCGGCGGTGGCGGCTTCCTGGTTGCGATGCTGCGCGAACCAGGCTGCTGCGCCCCAGGCGAGGCCCGAGACCAGCACCCCGCCCAGCAGCGCAGCACGGCCGGGCCGGGTGGCTCCGGGGCGTGTGGCGCGGTGCTGCGGGACGCGGATAATGGAACGGTACCCTTTCGCCAGGGGCAGGAGGCGGAGGAAGAAACGCGCCGCGCGTTGGGTGTCGGCCTCCGGCCGATTCGCGAGTCAGGATAGGCCATGGGCGGCACGGCTGCATCCGCACCTGGAACGGCCTTCAGCCCTCGGTTCGCTCCAGGGCAGACAGTCGTGCCGCCACATCGTCCTCTCGGCAGAACATTACACATATCAAGCCGGCGCCGACCACCCGTTTAAAGTGATCTTCAAGTGAAACGCCATCGCCACAGTCGAAATCCACCGCCAGCCCGCCCGCCCCGGATGCGGCCTGCAGCACGCAGCGCTGAACCTCCCCGGGCGCCAGCGCCACACCGCGCCAAGTTTCCGTTCGAGCGCCGCGGGCGCGCAGCCGCAGGTTGAGCGGGCGCGGCGGGCCGCGCAGTTCCAGCACCACCCGCATTGGCGTGCCTTCCGGCTGATCGGACGGCAGCGCCAGGGTGGCGATGCCGTCGCGCATCCAGACGCCCCACTCCTCCTGCCACCACCAGGCCAGCCCTTCGCGCACCCTTTCGGCCCAGGCCATGTCGGGGGAGGGCAGGCCCTCGCCGCGCCAGCCCATCGGCAGATGCCGGCCGAGCGGCAGGAAGCGGGGGGAATCGGGCTGGTCGGGCGGGTTGGCCAGCGCCTCCAGCACCTCCCGCGCCGCATCCGGCCAGTCGCGGCGGGCGCTTGCGCGGTCGATGCGGGATTCGAGGGTAGTGCGCTGGGCTGGATCGGTCAGCAGCATCTCCAGCTTGGCGACCATGTCCGGCTGATCCTGCGGGGCGAAGAACACGGCGCCGGGTGCGCCGGATTCCAGCAGGCCGGAATGCGCCGGCACTACGGCGAGCTTGCCGGCGGCCAGGCTCTCACTGACCGGCAGGCCCCAGCCCTCATGGAAGGAGTTGTAGACGGTGAACAGGCAGCGCCCATACAGCCCGGCCAAGGCGAGGTCCGAGACGCCGGACTGCACCATGACCTTGCGCCGCAACTCCGGCGAGCCATTCAGCAGCGCCAGCGCCGCATCCGCGCGCCAGCCGGGTCGGCCGACGCAGACCAGGCGCGGCACGCGGTCCGCGCCCAGCCGGCGGATCAGGTCGAGCCAAGCCTGGAACACCATCAGGTGGTTCTTGCGGGATTCCAGCGTCGCCACGAACAGCACGAACGCCTCGCCGGGGCGCGGCGCGCGCAACGCCTCCGCCGCCTGGGCCGCGGCAATGGGGGAGGCACCGCCCTCCGCCGCCAGGCGGATCAACCGGGCGGGTGCGACGGGGCCGAGCGGCGCGGCGAAGCGGGCGTGGTCGGCGATGGTGGCGCGGGAGTTGGCCAGGATGCCATCCGCATGCAGCGACAGCGCCGCGAACCAGCGGGCATAGAGCCGCACCGTCAGATCCAGGCAATGCTCCGGCATGGCGAGCGGCACGCAATCATGCACGAAGGCCACGTAGCGCAGCGGCGTCGCGGCGCGCAGCCGGCGCAGGCCGCGGAAATACTCCTGCACGCCCCAGGCATTGCCGAGCGAGACCAGGGTGCAGCCGGCGATGATCGGCGCATCCGGCCGCGCATCGGGTGCGACCAGGGCGGCGGTGGCGGCGCGCCAGGCCGGGTCGTCGTCCCGCCCGCCGATGCGGGCCAGGGCCAGCACGCGGCGGAAGGCGGCCTCATCGACATGCCACCAGCGCCAGGTGGAGCCTTCGAACCCTACCAGGATCACATTGGCCGGGCGTTGCGGGCTGGCCAGCAGGGCGCCCAGGATGCCCATCTGCACGCGCTGGATCCCGGTGGGTGTGCGGGCGGCGCGCAGATAATCCAGCAGGTCCGTGACATCGAAGGCGAGTTGCGTCGGCGGGCCGGAGGGGCGCGGCGCCGGCATTCGCATGGGGCCCTCCGGTGGCGGCAGCGTGCGGTGGCGCAGCAGGGCCACCAAATGGCGCAGCGCCGGGCTTTCGGGGGCCAGCGCCAGGGCGCGGGCCAGCGCGACGGAGGCCTCGCCCCCCCGGCCGAGGTTCCGCAGCACATGGCCGGCCTGCAGCATCGGGTCCGGGTCGTCGGGCGCCAGCATGGCGGCGCGCTGGTAATGCGGCAGCGACCCTTCCAGGTCGCCCTGTTCCTTGCGGGTGTGGCCGAGCTGGACGTGGATCTGCCAATGGCGCGGCCGTTCGGCCAGGTATTCGCGATACGCCGCCTCCGCCGCCGGCCAGCTCCGCGCATCGCGCAGCGCATCGGCGCGGGCGCGGATGGCCTCGGGGGTGGGGGGGGCTTCGGGCTCGGGCTCCACATCCATGCGGGGCGGGTCTTCCTCAGGCGGGTTCGATGCGGCGGCCGCTGGTGCCGTCGAAGACATGGAAGGCGTCCCAGGGCAGGATCACCGGCAGGACGGCGCCGATGCCACTGGCCGGAATCGGCAGGCGCACGGTCAGCGCCTCGCCGCCCGCGATGGTGCCATGGATCACGGTCTCCGACCCCAGGGGTTCCACCAGATCCACCGCCAGGTCCAGCCCCCCCTGGCCGAGCTGGATGTGTTCGGGCCGGATGCCCATGGTCAGCTTCATGCCGGCTTCCCCGGCGCGCGGCCCATCGGTGAAGCCGATGGTCAGCCCGGCCTTGAGTGCCGCCGCCCCCCCGCCCGGCTCCAGCGTCGCGGCCAGGAAGTTCATGGCGGGGGAGCCGATGAAGCTGGCGACGTAGGTATCGGCGGGCCGGCCCCAGACCTCCATGGGGGAGGCGACCTGCGCGGCACGGCCCTGGTGCATCACCACCAGCCGGTCGCCCAGCGTCATCGCCTCCACCTGGTCATGCGTGACGAACAGGGAGGTGACGCCAAGGCGCTTCTGCAGGCGGCGGATCTCGGCGCGCATCTGCACGCGCAGCTTGGCATCGAGGTTGGACAGCGGCTCGTCGAACAGGAACAGCTTGGGTTCGCGGACGACCGCGCGGCCCATGGCGACGCGCTGGCGCTGGCCGCCCGAAAGCTGGCGCGGCTTGCGTTCCAGCAGCGCGCCGATCTCCAGCATCGCCGCGGCCTCATCCACCCGGCGCTTGATCTCGGCCGGCTTCATGCCGCGGATCTTCAGGCCATAGGCCATGTTCTCGAAGACCGACATGTGCGGGTAGAGCGCGTAGTTCTGGAACACCATGGCGATGTCGCGATCCGCTGGCTCCAGCGCCGTGACGTCGCGGCCATCGATGCGGACCTGGCCGGACGTTGCGGTCTCCAGCCCGGCCACGATCCGCAGCAGCGTGGATTTGCCGCAGCCGGAGGCGCCGACCACGACGATCATCTCGCCATCGGCCACCTCCAGGTCGATGCCGTGCAGGACCTGGGTGGCGGCGAACTGCTTCTTGACGGCGTTCAGGGAAAGCGTGGCCATTACTTCTCAGTCTCCGTCAGGCCCTTCACGAACCAGCGCTGCATGAACACCACCACCGCCACGGGCGGCAGCATGGCGAGCACGGCGGTGGCCATGATGATGTTCCACTCATTCTGCGCGTCGCCATTGCCGATCATCTTGGTCATGCCGACGACGACGGTCTCGAGATCCCGGTCGGAGACGATGAGCAGCGGCCAGAGGTACTGGTTCCAGCCATAGATGAACAGGATGACGAACAGCGCCGCGATGTTCGTCACCGACAGCGGCAGCACGACATCCTTGAAGAAGCGCAGCGGCCCGGCGCCATCGATCTTGGCGGCTTCCACGTACTCATCCGGGATGGTCAGGAAGAACTGGCGGAACAGCAGCGTGGCGGTGGCGCTGGCGATCAGCGGCACCACAAGCCCGGTCATGGTGTTGATCAGGCCGAGATTCACCATGACCTCGAAGGTCGGGATGATGCGGACCTCGACCGGCAGCATCAACGTGATGAAGATCAGCCAGAAGGCGATCATGCGACCGGGGAAGCTGAAGAACACCACGGCAAAGGCCGAGAGCAGGGAGATCGCGATCTTCCCGACCGCGATCAGCACGGCCATGTTCAGGCTGTTCCACAGCATGACCCAGGCGGGAACGGAGCGTGTGGTGCGGGTTGCCTCGCCGCCGGTCAGCCAGGCGGAGACGTAGTTGGAGATGGCGTGCGGCCCGAACCACAGCGGCACGTCGCCGCGGCCGATGGTGGAGGCATCATGGGTGGAGCCGACCAGTGTCAGCCAGATCGGAAAGGCGAAGATCAGCACGCCGAGGCTCAGCGTGACATAGGCGATCCAGCGGTTGCGCGCGTTGCGGCGCAGCGTGGCGCGGGCGAGGCGGTCGGCCTCAAGGTCCATCGTGGCCGACATCAGCGATTGCCCCAAAGGCAGGAAGAACGGGTGCTGGCGGCCTGCCGCCCTTCAGGCAGGCCGAGCGCGCGAAGGCGCGCCGCGCACGGACCATTCTTGCAGCTGGTGCTGGCTGCGGCCTGCGCGAAGCCAAGCGGTCGGAGGCCGCGCCCGGCGTTTGAGGGCATATTAATAGTGCACCTTCCGCTCGATGAAGCGGAACTGCACCGCGGTCAGCAGGATGACGATGAACATCAGGATCACGCTCTGCGCGGCGGAGGAGCCGAAGTTCAGGTTCTGCACGCCATCCACATAGACCTTGTAGATCAGCGTCGTCGTCGCCTGGCCCGGGCCGCCGCCGGTCAGCGCGTGGATGACGCCGAAGGTGTCGAAGAAGGCGTAGACGATGTTGACCACCAGCAGGAAGAAAGACGTCGGGGCCAGGAGAGGAAAAATGATGGTCCAGAAACGCCGCATCGGGCGCGCGCCATCGATCGCCGCCGCCTCCAGCACCGATTTCGGAATGGATTGCAACCCGGCCATGAAGAAGATGAAGTTGTAGGAGACCTGCTTCCAGGCCGCGGCCAGGATCACCAGCAGCAGCGCCTGGTCGCCGTTCAGCTTGTAGTCCCACGGCACGCCGAGGCCATTCAGCATGCGCCCGAACAGGCCGATCTGCGGGTGGAACATGAACAGCCACAACACGGCGGCAATCGCTGGCGCCACCGCATAGGGCCAGATCAGCATGGTCTTGAAGCCATTGGCGCCGCGAATTGCCTTGTCCGCCTGCACCGCGAGATACAGCGCCGCACCCAGCGCCAGGAAAGCCACGGAGGTGGAGAACACCACCGTGGTCCAGCCCGCGGCCAAGTAGTTCGGGTCCGCCAGCACCTCGGTGAAGTTTTCCAGGCCGACGAATTGGCGCGACAGGCCGAAGGCATCTTCCCGCAGGAAGGACCCGTAGATGGCCTGGCCCGCCGGCCAGAAGAAGAACACGCCGGTGATCAGAAGCTGCGGCAACAGCAGCAGCCAGGGCAGGGCGATGCCCTTGAAGATGACCTTCTTCCGCAACCCCTTCGTCCCTCTTCAAATGGCAAGGGGGTGGGCATTGCGCCCACCCCCCTGGCCGGATCAACGCTGTGGCATCAGCCGCCGCGGTTTGCACGCTCGAAATTACGCAGCACCGCATTGCCGCGCGTGGTCATCGCTGCCAGCGCCTGCTCCGGGGTCTGCTGGCCCTGCAGTGCCTTCTCCATCTCTTCCTGCATGATCACGCGGATCTCGACGAAGCCACCGAGGCGAATGCCGCGGGTGTTCTCCGAGCTCGCGCCGCGCAGCATCTGCTCGATCGGGATATCGGCGCCGACATTGGCCGGCTGGGTGTAGAAGCCGCTGGCGCGGGCGGATTCGAAGCCGCTGCGCGTGATCGGCAGGTAGCCAGTGTCCATGTGCCACTTGCCGGCCACTTCCGGACGGGCGGTCCAGGCGAAGAACTCGGCGATGCCGCGCAGTTCGGCCGCGCTGCGCTGCGTGTTCGGGCCGCGGTTCATCACCCACAGGCTGGCGCCGCCGATGATGGCATTGGACGGCTGCGTGCCCTCATAGACCGGGAGCATGGACACGCCCCAGTCGAAGCGCGCCTCGCGCTGCACGCGGGCGCGGAAGCCCGACGAGGTCAGCATGATGGCGCATTCGCCGCCCGGGAACAGCGCCTCACCGGCATTGTCGCGACCGCCCCAGCGGAACAGGCCTTCCTTCTGCCAGTTCACCAGATTGGTCAGGTGGCGCAGCACCAGCGGGTTGTTCACCTGCAGCTCGGCATTGGCGCCGCCGAAGCCGTTGCCCTGGGTGGCGAGGGGGATGTTGTGGATGGCGCTGAACTGCTCGAGATGCAGCCAGGTCGGCCAGGCGGTGGACATCGGGCAGGCATGGCCGGAGGCCTTGAGCGCGGCGAGCGCGCGGCCGACACCTTCCCAGGTGGTCGGGAACTGGTCGGGGTTCAGGTTGGCGCGGCGGAAGGCGTCCTTGTTGTAGTACACCACGGCCGTGCTGCTGTTGAACGGCATCGCCATCTGGCGGCCATCGGCGGCGGCGTAGTAGCCGCGCACGCCGGGCAGGAAGTCGTCGAAGTTGATGTTCACGCCGGTCTGCGACAGCAGCTCATGCGTCGGGATCACGGCGCGGCCGGCGTTGATCATGGTGCCGGTGCCGACTTCGAACATCTGCACCAGGTGCGGCGCCTGGCCAGCGCGGAAGGCGGCGATGGCGGCGACCATCGTCTCCGGATAGCTGCCGCGGAACGTCGGGACGATGCGGTACTGGGTCTGGGTGCCGTTGAAATCGGCGACCAGGCGCTCCAGCAGGCCACCGAGCGGCTGCGACAGGCCGTGCCAGAACTGGATCTCGGTCGGCGCTTGCGCCGCGGACGGCGCCGGCTGCTGCGCGTTGGCAGGGCCGATCAGGCCGGCGAGCGCGACGGCGCCCGCCATGAGGGTGCGGCGGAACATGGGCAAATTTCTCCCCGTTAAGTGACGGCGGGCTCTAGACGGCCTGCGTTTCGAGGATTTTACATTTTTATGGCAGTTCGGTGAAGGGGACGACTTCTCACATGATCCGGCTTGCCGCGCGCAGTCCCGTGATCATGGAGGAGCGCAACAGATGTTCCCGTGCCTTCACCGGATCGGCGGCGGTGGCTTGCAGATCGGCCAGCAATTCGGCGCGCCGGGCCGGGTCCGTCTCCCGCATCCGGGCGCGGTTGCGGTCGGCCTGGGCGATGATTTCGCGCGCCGCGACCGGCTGGCGGCGGCGGGTGTAGCGGTCGAGCTGGCTGTCCTCGGCGTCCCCGCGCCAGACCGGGGCAAGGGTCTCGGCCAGCTCCATCGCATCCTGGATGCCGCCATTCATGCCCATGCCGCCGGAGGGCGAGTTCAGATGCGCGGAGTCGCCGGCCAGCATCAGGCGCCCCATCCGGTAATTCTCCACGATCCGCTGATGGATGCGGTAGGGGCGGAGGTCCGGTACCTCATAGGGCGTGGGCCTTGGGTGGATGGCCTGGAGCTTGCGCTCGATCGCCGCCGGCTCAAGCGCCTGTTCCACCGATTCGCCCGGCGCCGTGTGCAGGGAGGCGCGCCACAGGCCGGGCACGCGGAGCAGGGAGAAGGTGCCGGAAAACGCCGGATGCTGGGTCCAAATATAGTTCACATTGGACAGCCCCTCGAACACCTCATGGAAGGGGAAGGGGGTGGTCGCGAGGATGGTGGTCTCGGGGTAGGTGTCGCCGGCGAAATCCAGCCCCATGGCGCGGCGGATGACGCTGCGGGCGCCATCGCAGCCCACGGCATAGGGCGCCTCGAAGGGTTCGAAGCCCTCGCCGGACAGCGCCACATGGTCGGCGCCATGCACCACGGTGTCCACCTTCGCGTTGAAGCGGAGCTCCACCGTGCCGGCATGCTCCGCCGCCAGCTTCGCCAGGATGAGGCGCGAGAGTTTCCACTGTTCGGCCTGCAGGCGGTAGGGATGCGCCGTGTCGTCCTTCAGCACCGACAGGTCGAACACCGCCCGCGCGCCATCCTCATGCCGGCGGATCTGCCAGGTGGGCGTGACCAGTCCCTGTTCGATCAACGGCTGCGCCACGCCGAGGCTGTCCAGCATGTCGAGCGAGGGCGGGTGGAAGGTGGAGGCGCGCAGCTCCTCGCTGATATCCGCGCCCGCTTCCAGCACGACACTCGGCAGGCCGAGGGTCGCCAGCTTCAGCGCCAGCACCAGCCCCACCGGGCCGGCGCCGATGATGGCGATGCGGCGGTCTTCGTCGGTCATGGAATCGGTCAGCCCCCTGGATCGGGGCGCATCTAATCCCGCAAGGCGCGCCGCAGCGAGTCCCGGATCGGCGAAACCAGGTAGCTCAGCGCGCTGCGGACCTCGCCGAGCACGAAGATCTCGGTCGGCATGCCGGCAGTCAGCCGCAGGCCGGGCAGGCGCTCCATCTCGGTCGCCGCGATCTCGGCGCGGGCCAGGAAGAAGCTGACGCCCTGCGGGTCGGTCTGCTGGTCGGCCGAGACATAGGTCAGCTCGCCGGCTAGCAGCGGCGTGGTGCGTTGGCGCAGGGCGGTCAGCCGCACATTCACCGCCTGGCCGACGCGAAGCTGTTCCACATCGGTGGGCGCCACGCGCGCCTCCACCACCAGCCGGTCATCCAGCGGCACCAGATCCAGCACCGGCTGGCCATCCGTGATGCTGCTGCCGGGCGTGACGAAGCGGATATCGGTGACGATGCCGGGCTCGGACGCCACCATGTCGCGCCGCGCGCGGATGTTCTCGGCCGAGACCAGCCGTTGCTCCGCCTCCACCATCTGCTGCTGGGCGTCCTGCAATTCGCGGGCGATGTCCTGCGCGCGGGTCAGGCGCAGCGTGGCGAGCTCGGCCTCCGCCTGCGCGATGGCTTGGCGGAACTGCGCCTCCTGCGCCGCATACAGGCCCATGTCGCCGCGCGCCTGTGCCTCCAGCCGCTCCAGCTCCCGCACCTCCCGCATCCGGGCGAAGCCCTGCTGGGCCAGCGGCCGCAGTCCTTGCAGATCGGCGCGGACGGAGGCGGCGCGGGCGGCGGCGGCGGCGCGCTGGGCGCCGGCGGCCAGCAACTGCTCGCGCGGCACGGCGACGCGGCGCTCAAAGACGCGGAGGTTGCTGTCGAATGCCTCCCACCGCGCGGTGAACAGCCGGACTTCCGCATTCAGCAGGGCGGCGAGGGCGGCATCGGCGCGGGCGGCCGCCATGATCTCATCCGGCACCGAGAACTGCCGCTGGTCCTGCTGTTCGGCGCGCAGCCGGGCGACGCGCGCGGTCAGCAGCCGGGACTGGGCGCGCAGCTGCACGGCGTTGGATTCGGCCGTGGTCGGATCGAGCCGCAGCAGCACCTGGCCGGCCTCCACGCGCTGGCCCTCGCGGACCAGCAATTCCTGCAGGATGCCCGGTTCGGACAGGATCATGGATTTGCGCCGGCCCTCCGCCACCAGCGACCCGCGCGCCACCACCGCGCGTTCGATCGGCGTGATGGCGGCCCAGAACAGCAGGCCGCCGAAGCCCACCACCAGCAGCAGCAGCGAGGCCCGCATCACCCGCCGCACATCGGGGGTGGCGGCGGCGGCCTCGGCCTCGGCGAAGTTCAGCGCCATCGGGCGGGGCCCGGCCAGTCTCGCGGTCATGCGGCGATCTCCCCCGGTGTTTCGGCACGCCAGTGGCCGCCCGGCGCGAGGCGCAGCACCTGGTCCACATGGCCGGCCCAGAGTGCCGCCTCATGGCTGATCAGCAGGCAGGCGGCACCCTCCGCCCGCGCCGCCATCACCGCATCCCGGACCGCTTCCCGCCCCGCCTGATCCAGCCCGGCCTCCGGCTCGTCCAGCGCCAGGAACTCGGGCGCGCCGTACAGGGCGCGCGCCAGGCCGATCATGCGGCGCTGGCCCATGGACAGGCCGCCGGTGGGGCCGGCTTCCGTGGCGTAGCCCTGCGGCAGGCGGCCGATCATCTCATGCGCGCCGGCCAGCCGCGCGGCATCCACCACGCCGGCCGCATCCTCCGGTCCGAAGCGGCCGATATTGGCCAGGATGCTGCCATCCAGAAGCTGCACATCCTGCGGCAGGTAGCCGATGCGCGGGCCAAGCCGGGTGCGATCCGCGAAGCGGGTCGGCTGGCCGCCGAGCAGCGCCTGCCCGCCTTCTGCCGGCAGCAGCCCGAGCGCCAGCCGTAGCAGGGAGGATTTGCCCACCCCATTCGGCCCCACCACCAGCGTCACTGTCCCGGGCGGGCAATACAGCGTGACATCGGCCAGCACCGGATGCAGCCCGCCCGGTGGCGTCCAGTGCAGCTCCCGCAGCCACAGCCCGGGCGGCCCGGCCGGGTCGGCCGTCTGCACCGCGGGTGCTGCGTGGTCCCGGAACAATTCCTGCAACCGCTGCCAGGCGAGGCTCGCAAACGCCCATTCGCGCCAGGCCAGCACCAGGCGGGCGATCGGCTGCGTCGCGGTGCCGGCCAGCATCATCGCGGCGATGATCGAACCCGGCGAGGCCTGGTTGCCCAGTGCCAGCACCACCCCCACCACCACCACGCCGCCCTGCGCCATGTAGGAGGCGTATTCCGTCACCCCGCGCACCGCGCGCGCCCGCGCCTGGGCGCGATCGCCCTCCGCCAGCGCCGCCGCCTGCGCCGGTTCCCAGCGCCGCACCACGGCGCCGAGCATGCCGAGACCCTCCAGCATGTCCGATTGCCGCAACCGCCCCTGCAACTCCCCGGCATTCTTCAACTGCCGTTCGGAGGCACCGCGCACCAGGCCGCGCGTCGTGCGGTCCAGCACCAGCCCGAGCAGGCCCATCATCACGCAGGCGGCGCCGACCACCAGCGCATAGACCGGATGCAGCAGGAACAGCACCAGCAGCGCGACCGGCACCGCCGTCATGTCGAACAGGTCGGCGATGGTGTTGCCGCCGAGGAAGCGGCGCAACTCCGACTGGTCCTGCAACGCCGCCAGCCCGGGCTGCCGGCTGCCCAGCAGCGCGCTGCGCACGGCGGCCTGCAACGCCTCCAGGCTCATCCGGCGGGCCATGTCGTCGGACAGGGCGGAGAGCAGCGCCGCCCGCAAGGCCCGCATCGCGCCAGCCATGCTGAGCGCGACCACGAACGCGATGGACAGCACCAGCAGCGTGTCGAGGTTGTGGCCCTCCGTCATGCCATCGAAGATGTGCATGGTCAGCAGCGGCATGCCGAGCAGCGCCGCCTGCCGGGCGAAGGACATGGCGAGTGCCAGCGCCAGCAGCCGCCGGAAGGCCGGCGCCTGCCGGAGCGCCGCCCAGGCCGCGCCGATCTGCGCGCTCATGCCGCCCTCACAGGCGCGGCCAGCAACGGCGCGCCGGGGGTGGGCACCACCTGCCCGCCACGCAAGGTCACCACCCGATGCGCCGCCGCCAGCAGCGCCGGCCGGTGCGAGGTGAGCAGGATGCCGGTGCCGCGCGCCGCCAGGCTCCGCAGCAGCCGCACCAGCCGTTCCTCCCCGGCCGCATCGAGGAAGGCGGTGGGTTCATCCAGCACCAGCAGGCGCGGATTGCCATACAGCGCGCGGGCCAGCGCCACGCGCTGCCGCTGGCCGGCGGAAAGCGGCCCCTCCGCGCGGGTTGGCGTGGCATAGCCGGCGGGCAGGGCGGCGATCAGCCCATGCGCGTCCGCCAGCCGCGCGGCCTCCATCACTGCTGGCATATCCGGCTGGGCGAGGCGCGCGATCGCCTCCGCCACCGTGCCATCGGTCAGCAGTGGGTCCTGCGGCAGGTAGCCGACATGCCGCGCGAAATCCTCCCGCGCCCATTGCCAGGTGGCCTGGCCATCCAGGAAGCAGCCGCCGGCGGAGGGGCGGATCATGCCGACGGCGATCCGCAGCAGCGTGGTCTTGCCCGCGCCGGCGGTGCCGGCCAGCGCCACGATCTGGCCCGGTGCGACTTCCAGCGAGATGTCGCGCAGCAGTGCGCGCGGCGCGCCGCGATGGGCGAAGCTGACGCGCTCCAGCCGCAGCCGCGCCTCCCGGCAGGGGAAGGCGATTGCGGTATCCGCCGTGCGGTCGGGCCGCATCATCACAGCAAGCCGGCGCCAGGCGGCGATCGCCGCGCCCCATTCATGCGTGGCGCCGCCAATGCGGGCGAAGGGCGTGATCACCTGGCCGGTGATCAGCATGGCCAACAGCATGCCGAAGCCGACATTCACCCCGTTCGCCGCGAGCAGCGTGCCCACCACCAGCGCCCCGCCCGAGCCGACGCCATGGATGGTGGCCAACCCCGCGCCGATCCAGCGCGCCCCGGCCTGGGCGTCACGCAGCGCCGTGGCGCCTTCCTGCATCCGTGCCTCCCAGCGTTCGGCCAGCGGCGCGCGCAGGCCCATCGCCTCCACCGCCTCGGCGCAGCGCATCGCATCCGCGACCAGCCCCGCAGTACGCGCCTGCGCCTCGTTGGAGGCGGCGACGGCGCGGCGGGTCAGCCGGTCCCCCAGCAGGGAAAGCCCCGCGGCGGCGAGGCAGCAGGCCAGCGCCCAGAGGGTGAAGGCCCAGTGGAAGAACAGCAGCAGCAGGATCATTGTCGGCACCAGCACCGCATCCACCAGCCCGGTCAGCACCGGGCCGGTCAGGTTGCGGCGCAGCTCCTCCACATCCCGCAGCGCCTGGCCGGCGGCGAGGTCGGACCGCCCCGGCTGCTGGGCCGCCGCCAGCACCAGCGGCGCCGCCAGCCGCCGCGCCAGGCGGTTCGAGACGGCCAGCAGCCCCAATTCGCGCAACTGGTCCAGCCCGAGCAGGAGGCCGACCGCCAGGCAGAAGACGATGGCCAGCCCCGCCAGGGTCCAGGGATTGCCGGTGGGCAGCACCATCTGCCAGATCATCAGCTTGGCCGCGACCACGCCGAAGGTGGCGAGGCTCAGCGCCAGACCGAGCGCCAGGGTCAGCCGCGTGGCGGAGGAAACCTCCGCCCGCACCACCTCGATCACGTCCCGCCGATCCGGTTTCGCGGGGGCGGTGGGGTTGGGCAGGCGGCGGGGCTCTGCCATGCGGCTAGAGCGCCAGGACCAGCGCGAAGACCGTCAGCGCGCCGAGGCTGGTCACCCCGAGCAGGGCCATCAGCACCACCTGCCAGGTATCGAGGCCGGCGGGGCCATTGGCCCGCGGCGCCGGGGCGGCGGCCCGGAGGCTGGCGAGGCGTTCATCCAGCCGCGCCACCCAGGCCTCCAGCACCGCCATGCGCTGCTCGACCTCGGCCGGCTCGGCGGTCAGCGGCGTGGCCATGGGCTGGTCCGGCGCCGGGCGCAGCGCCAGTTCCTGCATCCGCGCCTCCAGCGCGTGCTGCCCGGCGATGAGCTGCTCGATCGCCTTGACGATCTGCGGGTTAGGCGGTGCCGGGCGCGCCTCGCCGGCGGCGGCGGCGGGCGCACCGCGGCGGAACAGCGGCAGCGCGACCTCGCCACCCGCCGCGCCGCGCGCCACCACCAGCAGGTCGGCGCGGCGTTCCGCCCAGGCCGGGCGCAGCAGGAAGCGGAAGCCGTGGAAGGCATCGCCGATGCCGGCGCGGATCAGGTCCGCCCGGTGCCGATCCGCGACGCTGGTGGCGACCGCGGCGCCATCCAGGCGCAGTTCCACCACCACCCGTTCGGTGGGCTGGGTGGGTTCGAAGGCCCAGCCATCAATCTGGTTGCCGGTGACCGAATCGACGAAGCCGCGAATATCCGGGGTGGGCAAGGGTTCAGCCGACACGCGCACGCCCCCCGGCCCGCATGGCCCGCTTCAGCGGCGTCGCTGCGCCGAGCAGGCGGCGATACAGCGCCAGATGTTCTGCGGCCGCCTCCTCCATTCCATGTGGCCGGGTGATGTTGGCGGCAAGGCGGTCCCACAACCCCGGCTCCTCCGCCGCGCGGCGCATCACCCGTGCCAGCCCGACCGCATCGCCCACCGGGAAGTGCAGGCCATCCACTCCGTCGCGGACTGATTCCGCCATGCCGCCGACATCGCCGCAGATGACGGGGCGGCCGTGCCGGAAGGCTTCCTGCACCACCAGCGGCGCGTTCTCCCACCAGATGGAAGGCATCACCACCCAATCGACGCCCGCCATCCGCGCCGGCATGTCGGCGGCGCCATACAGCCCGTGGTGGCGCGCGTCGGGCGCAGCCTCCAGCGCCGCCTTGAACGCGGCCAGGAACTCATCCGCCTGATGCGCCGTGCCGCCATGCAGCGCCAGATCATGCGCGATGCCCTGCCGGGTCAGCCGGGCGGAGGCATCAAGCGCCACCAGGCTGCCCTTGAAGCGATTGATATGGCCGAAGAAGCCGAAGCGGCGGCGCTGGCCGTTGCCGGCGCGCGGCGCCGCGACAGGTCCGGCGCCGATGCCGTTCCGCATCAACTCGATCCGCCCCGCATCCCAGCCGGCGGCGATGAAGCGGTCGCGCAGGAACTCCGAAGGGGACAGCAACAGATCCACCCCCGCCATGGCGCCGCGCACCGCAATCTCCCGCAGCACCAGATCCGTGCTGCCGCGGCCGGGAAAACAACGCCTGCAGCCATCCCCCGAGGGACCGGGGCAGAGTCTGCCATCGGTGGTCAGCAACTGACCTTCCTGCGGGCACAGCGCGAAGAAATCATGCAGCGTGACGACGATCTTCGCCTTGGGCGCGACGCGCCGCACCAAATCCAGCGTCTCGATGCCGAAATACAGCAGATGGTGGAAGTGGATGACGTCCGGCTGGTAGTCCGTGACGAAGGCGCCGAGTTCCGCCAGCCCCCAGCTATCCACCTGAGACAGATGGAACCGGTCGAAATGGCTGAGCCAGACCAGCATCTCATCCGGATGGTGGCCAATGGACTGGAACAGCGTACCGGGGCGGCGTTCCCGGTGCTGGGCGGTCACGGCGCCGAGGAACAGCCCCTCCACGCCATGCCGGTCGCGCAGCGCACGGAAAAGGCCACGCGCCACCACCTCGGTGCCGCCCGGCTGCAGGTCAGGATGGTTGTGGCAGAAGACGAGGAGGCGCATGGCTCCACAAAACTAAAGTAAAGCGGGTTGCGGTGACATCACCGATTCCCGGCGTTTCAAGGACTTCGCGATCTTTCAGGCCGCCGCGTGGGTTTCGCCCATGCGGGGGAAATCCTCCATCAGCGTGGCGATGGTGGAGGCCCAGCGACGGTGGTGCAGGCGGCGGTTGTAGGCGGCGGCGACGGTGCCGGTGTAGCCGCCATGCTGGGCGATGGATTGACGCTCGAAGTGGAACAGCTCCGCCGCCGGCTCATACAGGATGGCGAAGCCGGCCTGGCGCAGCCGCAGGCAGAGGTCGCTATCCTCGTAATCGCCGACGATGTAGTCGGCCGAGAAGCCGCCTACCTCGTTCCAGGCGGCGCGGGGCATCAGCATGGCAGCCCCGGTCACGCCCGGCACCTCCCGCGCCCGCGCGGCCAGCGGGTAGTGGCGTGGGAAGCCTTTGAAGTAGTGGCAATTGAACCAGTCATCGCCAGGGCCGCGGGCGAAATACAGCCCGGCATGCTGCAGCGAGCCATCGTCGAACATCAGCTTCGGCCCGACACAGCCCAGGCGCTTGTCGGCGGCCAGCCGCGCCAGCATCGGCGCCAGCCAGCCGGGCCGGTCCGGCACCACGTCGGAGTTCAGCATCAGCAGCACGGGTGCCGTGGCCTCCGCCGCGCCGCTGTTGCAGGCGGTGGCATAGCCGGCGTTGCGGCCATGCTGCACCAGGGTCACCGGCAGGCCGGTCAGCCCGCAGATGCCGCGCAGCAGATGGTCGGCCTCCGCGCGCTGTTCCGGGCTGTCCAGCACATAGATGATCTCGGCCTCCCGCAGCATCGGGTCGCGCGCGAAGGCGCCGATTTGGTGCCGGACGAAACGGAGGTTGCGGTAGAGCGGGATCACCAGGCTGACACTGGGTTTCGCCACGGGCCGGCCGATACGGACCACCTCCACCCCCAGCGGTTCGGCCGCCGCGGCGCGGTGCAGGCGCTCCGCCGCCGGGGCCAGGCAGCGATCCAGCAGGGCAGGGCCGACATCCAGCGGATTGACGCCACGCAGCACCGCCTCCCGCGCCTGGGCGGCGGGGATCAGCGCCGGGCCGGCGACGAGCTCGATCGCCTCACCGGAGCCCAGCGCCAATTCCAGCCGCCATTGGGCGACGGGGCCGGGGCCGGCATGCGGGACATGGGTGACAAAGCCGGGACGTGGATCGGTGGTACCGAAGGCGGCCTGTTCGAAGCGCTTCACCACATCCGGCCGGCTGACCCGGAACAGCGATTCGGGCGGGATCGGCGTGCCGCCGAATGGGCCGCGGAGCGTCATGCCGCGGGTCAGCCGCAGCGGGTCGTGCAACCAACCCACCAGGAAGACGCCACCCTCATGGTCCGAGATGGCGCGGTCGATCGCCGCGGCCACGGCGTTGGACGGCTCGGCGGCGGATCGGGTGGGCGCCATCGCCAGCACCTGCGCATCCCGCAGCAGGTCGCCGCACCAGGGTTCAGTCGTGTGGCGGCGCAGCGCCAGCAGCGCCTGGCGCAACAGGGCGCGGGGGGCCGGGCCGGTCTGGCGAGCCAGTTCCACCAGGCTGGGCGGTGCTGGGAAAGCGGTGGGCAGGCGCAGCGGCGGCCCATCCGCGCGCAGCAGCAGCGCGCCGGCAGCGGCGGGGGGCAGGGGGGCGAGGCCGCCATCCGGCTCCGCCACCCGCGCCAGGCCTTGCGCCGTCACCAGCCAGCCACCCGAATCGAGCTTCCACAACAGCCGGCCAAGGCCCAGCCCGACCATCGGGCGCAGCCCCTCGGGCGCCGGCTTGGTGTCGCCCTGCGCCAGGGCCGCCAGATCCCGTGCCAGGGCGGCATCGGCGCCTGCCCGTAGCGGACCCGCGGCCTTGCTGGCGAGCAGCGCCAGGAAGCGCGGCCTGGCGGCGGCTGCACCCAGAAGCGCCAAGGGGCCGGGCGCGCCCAGCGGCAGCCACGGCCCGGCCGCAATCTGGAGCGACAGCGTCTGCCCCGGCGCCGCCCGCGCAAGAAGCAGCGTGCCTTCGTCGTCGAGCGGAAGTTGGGAAAGAGGCGGGGAAGGTTGCCCCGCGCCGACCTGCAGTGAGATGCCACGCGCATCCACCGGGCCTGCGGGCAGAATGACCGCAGCGATATCCGTACCGAGGCGGGTCCACACGGGCGGATTTACCGGCTGGCCGGAAGTTTGGGCTGGCCCCATCTCGCGCCGTTCCGCCTGCATGCTGGGTTACGGCCACCCTTGGAAGGGCGGCCGCCCTTCAGACGATCTGGACGATGCTGCCGATATTGGCCGTCAGATCGGCCACCGTGATGCCGTCCAGCGTGATGGTATCCGTGCCCAGCGTGATCACGGCATTGCCAGTCCCGTCGGCCGAGACCAGAGGCAGCAGGTCGCTCGGGTCGGTGATGCCGGTGCCATTGATGTTGCTGGCGATCTGCAACGTGTCCGGCCCGATCTGGAAGCCGAGGATCAGGTCGTGGCCGAAGCCGTCATCGAAATCGAAGGTGTCGGTTCCGGCGCCGCCGTCCATCGTGTCATTGCCGGCACCGCCCACGAGCAGGTCGGCGCCGTTCTCGCCGAACAGCTGGTCATTGCCCGCACCGCCGAGCAACACATCGGCTCCGAGTCCACCGAAAATCATGTCGTCGCCGTCACCGCCACGGAGTGTGTCTTCACCAGCACGTCCATCGATGGTGTCGTTGCCACCGAGGCCTGCAACGAGCTGGTCGATATTGCCGGCCGGCGCGTTCAGTACGTCATCGGCATCGCTGCCAGAGATCGAAGCAAAACCAGACATGGGAACCTCCGCAGAGGGATGGGAACCGGAGGCGGCACCCTAATTTCTCTGCATCGTATTACGAACGAGACCGACCTTGAGTCAACTGATTTGGCAGCGCAGCATTCCGGGATCGATTCCGTCGGATGGTGGTTAAGTACCTGAATACAAACTGAATATACGAAAACTCGGCATACCGGTATCAAGTTGCTAAAAACTAAGACAGTCTCAATCGTCTTGCAACTGCCTCATGCGCTGACCGTCACCCGCGGCAGACCCATCCCGCCTTGCGCGCTGTTCAACCGCTGGGCGCCAAGGAACTGGTGATGAGACAGCGGGCCGCTTGGTGGGGTGTTGTCCCGCTTATTGTAAGGTTTTCCGTAATTAGGGACGACCCTGGCTAGGAGGCGTCCAAGGTGCTCCGGGCCAGCTTCCGGCGGCGGGGATTCGCGCTGTCGGCCGGGCGTGGGGCGGGCGCGAGGTCCTGCAGTGCGATGCCCGGTACCTCCAGCCCAGCCGGATTCGCCAGCGCCGCCACCGGGTCGCCCTGATACCGCAGCCGGGCGGATTCCAGGGCGGTGCGGCGCCATACCGTTGCGCCCGGGGCCATGCGGCCCGCGGCCCGTGCGAAGGGCGCCTCAGGTGCTGCCTGCAAGGCCGCGACGGTGCGGCGCAAAAAGCTGCCGCTGGGCGCCAGATCCGGGTCGCAGAGCCACAGGAATTCCGCCTGGGTCGCCGCCAGCGCGGCGGTGGCGATCGCACCCCACCCCTGCGCAGGGGCGGGCGCGCTGCGTATGTCCCGGTGCCAGCGGGCCGCAGCCAGCGCTGCGCCTTCGGCCACGCGTGGGTCGGCGGGCTGGTCCAGCAGCAGCACCTCCCGCACCGGCAGGTCCTGGCGGAATACGGCGTCCAGCCGGCTCGCCAGCATGAAGCCGCGGCCCTGCCCAGGCACCACCACGGCGAGGTCCGGCAGATCGGGCAGCAGGGCGCTACGGAGCGCCGTGGCATAGCGGCCGAAATCGAAGCGCCCGCGCGCCGTGGCGCTACGCAGCGCGCGGGCCGCATCGGCCAGTGGCGCGGCGAGCAGCCTCGCCGCCGCGGCCGCCATCGCCTCCACATCGCCCAGCGGCACCGCGGCGCCGCCGAAATCCGCGGCGAGATCGGCCGCACCGCCGGCATCCGCAAAAGCCAGCACCGGCAGCCCCGCCACCAGCGCCTGCTGCGCCAGCAGCGGGAAGGACGCTTCGCGTGCCGTCAGCGCCACCAGATCCGCCGCATCCAGTAGCGTACCGGGCTCCGCCATGTGCTCCACCACGCGCAGCCCATCCTGCCGCGCCGCGGCCAGTTCGGGGCCGAGCCAGATGCGCAGGGAAGGGTCCAGCGGACCGACCCAGATCGCGTTCAGCCCCGGAATCTGCGCCCGCAGCCGACGAAACAACTGCAGGAACAGGTCGAAGCCATGCCGCAAATCGCCCGGCCCGGCGCCGACCAGCAACCGGTCCGTGGCCCCCAACCCCATTTCCGCCCGTGCGGCCCGGCAGGCGGCGAGGTCCAGGCTGGCGGGGAAGGGCAGGCCAGGCTCCAGCACGTGCAGCCGCAGCTCAGCCAGGGCGGGCAGTTCGGCCAGCAGGGAATCGCGCACCGCTGCCGCCGGCAGCAGCGCGGCCCGGGCATGGCGCAGCGCGCCGCGCAGGCCCGTGAGCAGGTCGCGCGCACGCAGTTCGCCCGGCATTTCCTGGATCAGGATGGTGGTGGCGACGCCACGCGCCTCCGCCCGTTCCGCGAGGCGCGCGGCGGCGGCGCTGGTCATCAGCGCGTGGCGCAGCCCCTCGGTGACGGCGGCGGTCAGCGCCGCCTCCGCCTGTTCTGTGCCGATGGCAACGATCAGCGGGCCGAGTCGGCGATAGTCTTCCTCCAGCGCGCCGCCGGCCAGCAGCAGCACCTCCAGCCGCAGGCCCGTGGCGCGGCGCAGCGCGGCGGCGGAGTCGATCAGCCGGCGCGCCGCCTCATTCTCCTCGGCATCGGCGGCCACCACCAGCAGGCCGGGGGCGTCGGCCGCCGGCGTGCCGACCACCGCGCGGGCCGTGGCATTCAGGAAGGCGCCGCCATAATGCAGATCGGGTTCGATATAGGCGCCCTCGCACCATTCGTTCCAGGCATTCACGCAGACCAGCGGCTCGCCGAAGAAGGGCGTGTGCGTGGCGCGTTCCACCAGCTCCGACAGCCAGGCCTGATAGGTGGCGGGCTTCGATCCGTGGATGATGACGGTGTTCTGGCCCTGCTTGCGCGGGTCGTTGTCCCAGCCTGGCACGGCGCATTTGATCAGCGGGTAGTCGGGCGTCTTCTCATCCAGCGAGGCCTGGACCACATCCTCATAGGCGAAGACGGTGCCGGTGAAATCGGGGTCCAGGTAGTCCAGATGCGCGCTGATCGGCGTGCAGTGCCGGGCCAGCTTGTGCGGCGGGAATTCGATGGCGCCGTCGAAGCCGAATTCGGTCGGGTCGATGTCGTCGAAGGACTGGGTCATGACGAAGACCGGGTCCTCCCCATGCGAGTCCCGGAATCGCTTGCGCCAGCCGGCGATGGTTTCCTCCGGCTCCGGGATCAGGCCGGCGCGATAGACCATCAGCACCGGGCGGCCCTGGACGCGGATGTAGCGCGGGTCGGCGAAGTGGCGCGCGAGGGTGGCGACCAGTTCCGGCTCATCCTCGGCGCGGTAGTCCTGACCCATCAGGATGTCGTGCTCGGCACCGTCCCAGCGGCGGGTCCAGTTCTCATTCGCCCACATCAGGGCAAACGGCATGTCGAGGCTGCGATCGGCGAGGAAGGCGTCCACCGGCTTTTCCAGCAGGCGATGCCCGTTGAAGCTGTACCAGTAGAAGATCCAGCCATGCACGCCGCCGCGCCTGGCCATCTCGATCTGCCGGCGCATCACCTCCATGTCCGTCAGCGCATAGGGGCCGAGGTCACGTGGCACGCGGGGCTGGTAGTGGCCGGCGAAACGCGGCAGGGCGCGCGGCAGGTTGGTCCATTCGGTAAAGCCGCGGCCCCACCATTTGTCGTTCTCGGCAATCGCGTGGAACTGCGGCAGGTAGTAGGCCAGCACCTTGGCGCGCGGGCGGGCCCCATCGGGCAGCGGCTGGACCTCCTCGAACTCCTCCGCGGGGCGGGTGTTGCGGCGCACCTCGCGCGGGATGGTGGGGGTTTCCTGCGGCATGCGGGGGTGCACGCCGGGCTCATGCCGGTGGCGCAGCCAGTGCAGCAGCGGTGGCTCGGTAATTCGCCCGCCCATGTGGCGCTGCACATAGTAGCGCGTGTCGAAATCGGGCCCGGGCTCGCGGTCTTCCTGCCAGCCCATCATGGTGTAGTGCTGGTAGGGATCGGCGCCGGCGCGAGCCACGTCGCGATAGGTCGAGAGGTAGAACTCCGCATCGAATTCCGGGATCGGGCAGGCGCCATGGTCCCGGTGCCGCAGGAAATGGGCCAGCGCGCCAACGTCCGGCGCCAGGCCGTGGCGCGCGCGATACCAGGCGGTGTCGAAATGCGGGCCGGGGGCGCGGCCCTCGGCATCGCCATGGCGGATGAAGTGCAGCACCGGGTCGATGCCCGCCTCCCGCACATCCGCATGGTTCGCCAGGTACCAGATGGGTTCGAGGTAGAAGCAGGGCGCGCGGCCCTGCGGCCAGCCGCGGTCGAGGAAATGGCCCAGCGGATCGTCCCCGCCATGCGCCACATCGGCATTGTGCGCGACATACCAGACAGCGTCGAAGACGCCGCTATCGGCGACCGCCTGCCGATCCTCCGGCGACCGGTCTCCCGCCATCACGCTTCGTCGCGCGTCAGCAGGGTTTCGAGATAGGTGCCATAGCCGCTGTTGCGCAGCGGGGCGGCGAGGGCGCGCAGCTGGTCGCCATCGATGAAGCCCATGCGCCAGGCGATTTCCTCCGGCGCTGCCACCTTCTGCCCGGTGCGCTTTTCAATGGCGCGGACGAATTCGCCGGCCTCCAGCAGGCTGTCATGCGTGCCGGTATCCAGCCACGCATAGCCGCGGCCAAGGCGCACCACGCGCAGCGAGCCTTCCTCCAGATAGATGCGGTTGAGATCGGTGATCTCCAGCTCGCCGCGTGGCGAGGGCGCCAGCGCGCCTGCCAGCGCGGCGGCGCGGCCATCGTAGAAATACAGCCCGGTCACCGCCCAGTCGGAGCGCGGCAGGGTGGGCTTTTCCTCGATGGTCACGGCGTGGCTTTCGCCGTCGAACTCCACCACGCCGTAGCGCTGCGGGTCGGCGACGCGATAGGCGAAGACGGTGGCGCCCTGTGCCGCCGCATTCTCCTTCGCCTGGTTCAGCCGCGCTTCCAGGTCGTGGCCGTGGAACAGATTGTCGCCCAGCACCAGGGCGCAGGGTTCGCCGGCCAGGAATTCCTCCGCCAGGACGAAGGCATGTGCGATGCCGCGCGGCTTGTCCTGCTCGGCGTATTCCAACTTCAGGCCCCAGCGCGCGCCATCGCCCAGCAGGCGCCTGAACAGCGGCAGGTCGTGCGGGGTGGAGATGATCATGATGTCCCGGATGCCGGCCAGCATCAGCACTGAGAGCGGGTAGTAGACCATCGGCTTGTCGAAGACCGGCAAGAGCTGCTTCGAGACGGCGAGGGTGGCCGGATGCAGGCGGGTGCCCGATCCGCCGGCCAGAACGATGCCCTTCATACCGAATTCTCCCTTGGCGGTCTCGCCAGCGTGTTTCCGACCAGCGTATCCAGGCACCGCGACAGGGACTGGCGCCAATCCGCGGGCGCGATGCCGTGCACCTGCCCGATCTTGCTGCAATCCAATCGCCCATCCGGCGGCCGTGCCGCGCGGGTGGGATAGTCCGCCGTGGTGATGCCCGCCAGCCGCGGCTGCCGGTGGCCGCGTTGGGCCGCCTGCGCCAGGATCTCGGCGGTGAAGCCATGCCAGGTGGTGTGCGGCGCGCCCGTCAGGTGGAACAGGCCGTAGACGTCCTCGCCTGCCCTGGCGTTCAGCAGGCGCGGCGCCATCACGGCCACCGCATCGGCCAGGTCAGCAGCGAAGGTCGGCGCGCCATGCTGGTCGGCGACCACGCGCAACTCGTCCCGCTCCGCCGCCAGGCGCAGCATGGTCTTCACGAAATTGGCGCCATCCGGGCTGCACACCCAGGCGGTTCGCAGCACCACGCAGCGCGGATTGGCGGCCAGCACCGCCCGTTCGCCGGCTTCCTTGCTGCGGCCATAGACGCCGAGCGGCGAGGGCGCATCGGTTTCGAGATAGGGCGCGCCCTTCAGCCCATCGAAGACGTAGTCGGTTGAGAAATGCACGAAGGGCGCGCCGGCGGCCGCGGCGGCCGCGGCCAGCCGCGCGGCGCCTTCGCAATTCACGGCAAACGCCAGCGCCGCCTGGTCCTCGGCGCGGTCGACGGCGGTGTAGGCGGCGGCATTGACCACCAGATCGGGCCGGGCCCCCGCCATGGCGGCGGCGACCGAGGCATCATCCGTCAGATCCAGCTCCGGCGGCTCCAGCGCCACCACCTCATGCCCCGCGAGGCGTGCCACCAGGGCGCGCGCCACTTGGCCCTCCCGGCCCGCGACCAGCACGCGCATCAGAAGGCAGGCCCCAGATCGGCCAGCAGGGGGGCGCGATGGTCCTTGTCGGACAGGGTGGCATCCGCCGCCGCCACGCCCCAGTCGATGCCGAGGGCCGGGTCGTTCCAGGCCAGCGAACGGTCGCAATCCGGCGCATAGAGGGCGGTGACCTTGTAGGCGATCTCCGTCTCCGGCGCCCGAGTCACGAAGCCATGCGCGAAGCCGGGCGGCACCCAGAGCATCAGCCGGTTCTCGGCAGAGAGGTCCACCGTCACATGCCGGCCGAAGCTGGGCGAGGCGGCGCGCAGATCGACTGCCACATCCAGCACCTGCCCGCGCAGCACCCGCACCAGCTTGCCCTGCGCGCGCGGGCGAAGCTGGAAATGGAGGCCGCGCACCGTGCCGACGGCCACGGACAGGGATTGATTGTCCTGCACGAACTCATCGGGGATGCCGATGGCGGCGAAGTCGCGGCGGGAATAGGTTTCGATGAAGGCGCCACGGGAATCGGCGAAGCGGCGGACGGAGAGCAGCAGCGGACCCTCGAGGCCCAGGCTGCGCGCCTCGACATTTCCCGATCGGCGGATTTCAGCAGTGTGCGGTCCGGCTCCGTCCGGCATTCCACTCCAGCTCCTCGCGCCAGCGCGTATCAGGGGTTGTCCCAGGTTCGAAACACCATCACAGGTTTGTTCCAAAAACGAGAAAGATGGAACGTCTGCATCGGTAATTCATTTAACGAGAGACAGCCTACTCCTAATACAAGCGCGCCCGGCCGGGAAGGTCGCGCGTGAGGTGAGGTGAAAACTTCCCTCAACCAGCCTCCTGCTCCGGCTCCCCGCCTGCTGCAAGCTTCTCCACCATGTCGAGCTGCCGCGGCAGGCAATGGGTCCGTAGATCGTAGCGGGCGATGATGTCGGCGCGGCCCTGTGCGGCCAGGCCGGCATGGTGCTCCGGCTCCGCCAGTACCTTCAGCACCGTCTGCGCCAGCCGCTCCGGCTCAAAGAAGGGCACCAGCAGCCCGTTGCGGCCATGCTGCACCACCTCCGTCACCGGCGGGGTGTCGGAGCCGACGATCAGCGCGCCGCAGGCCATGGCCTCGAGCATCGACCAGGACAGGACGAAGGGGTAGGTCAGGTAGACATGCGCCCGCGTCACGCGGAACAGGTCGTGCAGCGCATCATGGGCGACGCGGCCGGTGAAGTGGATGCGGCTGAGATCAAGCTGCTCGCCCAGTTCGGCCAGCAGCTTCGCCTTCCAGTTCTCCGCGCCTTCGGGCTTGCGGCCGTAGGAGATTTCGTTGCCGCCGACGATCACGGTCTGCAGCCCGGGCCGTTCGCGTTGCAGCCGGGGCAGGGCGCGCAGGAAGCTGGGGAAGCCGCGATAGGGTTCCAGGTTGCGTGCGACGTAGGAGATCACCTCATCCCCGCGGCGGAATTCGCGGCCTTCGGGCGTGCGGAACACTGCGGCCGGGTTGGGCGCGCAGCGTTCGGTATCCACCCCCTCATGCAGGCAGGAAATGCGCCGCCGTGCCCAGTCCGGGTAGCGGGACCACTGCCAGCGGGTCGGGCTGATGCCCCAGTCGGCGGATTGCAGGGAGATGAGCTGCGTCGCGTTCAGCACCCGGATGCGCGCGGCGTCATCCAGGCCCACCGGCTGCGCCGGGTCGAAGCCAAGGTCCTGGCCGACCGAATTGTAGTAGAATTCCCAGTAGTACAGCGTGCGCGCCTGCGGGAAGACGTCCTTCAGGAACAGGCCCTCCCCCCAGCCGGGGTGGCAGACGATGATATCCGGCCTCAGGCCCTGCTCACGCAGTTGCACCAGCTTGTTCGCCAGATGCTGCCCGCGGCGCGTGGCGGCCTCGAGCGAGCGCAGATAGCGATGCGTCTGCTGGCCGGCGCCCTTCGGCGTGCCATAGGCCACGTATTGCACGCCCGGCGCGCTGTAGCCCGGCTTTTCCCCCACCGCCCAGACCTTCACCCCCTGCCGCTGCGCCAGAGCAGGGGCGAGGTGGGCATATTGGCCGGGGAAGTTCTGGTGGATGAACAACGCCTTCAAGGGGCGGCGCGGCAGCAACAGGGCCATCATCTCTCCAGCAGGCCGGGGCCGCGAAACTGTGGGGTGGGGCTGCCCAGGTCAAGCCGGTACGCTTGCGGTTTGGAACCCCGTTCACTGGGCGCCGGGCTGTTCGGGCCGCGGCGCGGGTGTCAAATTGCCGCCCATCGCGATCGCAGGGGAAGAAACGGCCATGGCCGCTGGGGAAAAGGGTGGGGCGCGCAAGCGGCCGGAGGATCTGCGGAGCCATCGCTGGTTTGGCGTGGATGATCTGCGCGCCTTTGGCCACCGATCCCGCATGTTGCAGATGGGTTTTTCGGAAGCCGATTTCCGCGGCAAGCCGGTGATCGGCATCATCAACACCTGGTCCGAACTCAGCCCCTGCCACTTCCACTTCCGCACCCGGGCCGAGGAAGTGAAGCGCGGCGTCTGGCAGGCGGGCGGCTTCCCGGTGGAGTTGCCGGCGCATCCGGTGACCGAGCAGTACATGAAGCCCAGCAGCATGCTATACCGGAACATGTTGGCGATGGAGACGGAGGAGCTGGCCCGCAGCCAGCCCTGCGATGGGTTGGTGCTGCTGGGCGGCTGCGACAAGACGCCGCCCGGTCTGGTGATGGGTGCGCTCTCCGCCGGGCTGCCCTTCATCTTCGTCCCCGCCGGGCCGATGAACAGTGGCGGCTGGCGCGGCAAGACGCTGGGTTCCGGCTCCGATGCCTGGAAATACCACGCGGAACTGCGCGCCGGGAACATCACGCCCGCGCAGTGGAAGGACATGGAGGGCGGCATGGCCCGGTCCTTCGGCACCTGCATGACCGCCGGCACCGCGGCGACGATGATGCTGGCGGTGGAGGCGATGGGCCTGACCCTGCCGGGCGCCAGTTCGATCCCCGCCGCCGATAGCGCGCATCCGCGCATGGCGACCGAATCCGGCAAGCGGATCGTCGACATGGTCTGGGGCGACGAGACGCCGGCCAAACTGCTCAGCCAGGGCAGCATCGACAATGCGGTGGCCGCCACCATGGCCTTCGGCGGGTCCACCAACGCCATCATCCACATCATCGCCATGGCCCGCCGCGCCGGGCTGGAGCTGGACCTCGAGCGCTTCGACGCGATCAGCCGCCGCGTGCCGCTGATCGCCAATCTGCGGCCGAATGGCGACACGTACCTCATGGCGGATTTCTTCTTTGCCGGCGGGTCGCGCGCCTTCCTGAACCGCCTCAGCCCGCATCTGGACCTTTCGGCCAAGACCGTCTCCGGCGCCACGCTGGGGGAGGACATCGCCGATGCCGATGTGTTCAACGAGGACATCATCCGCCCGCTGGATCGCCCCTTGCAGGCCGAAGGTGGCCTGGCGGTGCTGAAGGGCTCGCTCGCGCCGCGCGGCGCGGTCATCAAGACCAGCGCGGCCGATCCGCGGCTGCTGAGCCATACCGGCCCGGCGGTGGTCTTCGAGAACTATGCCGATTTGAAGAAGCGGCTGGACGACCCGGACCTCGATGTCACGGCGGACAGCGTGCTGGTGATGAAGTCGGGTGGCCCGCAGGGCGGCCCCGGCATGCCGGAATGGGGCATGATGCCGATCCCCCAGAAACTGCTGAAGCAGGGGGTGCGGGACATGGTGCGGCTGTCCGATGCCCGCATGTCCGGCACCAGCTACGGCACCTGCGTGCTGCATGTGGCGCCCGAAAGCCATGTCGGCGGGCCGCTCGCCCTGGTGCAGGATGGGGATCTGATCCGCCTCGACGTGCCGAACCGCAGGCTGGACCTGCTGGTGGACGAAGCCGAGATGGCGCGCCGCCAGGCCGCCTGGGTGGCGCCCACCCGCCGCTACGCGCGCGGCTGGACCTCCATGTACCTGGACCAGGTGACCCAGGCGGATGAGGGCTGCGACCTGCGCTTCCTGGAGGCGGGGGCCGCGACGCCGGAGCCGGACATCTACTGATCCTCACGCCGCGCCTTCACGCCGCGCCGTTGGCGTGGGCCGTGAGCACCATCCGCGGATTCTCCCGCAATGCCAGGCGGGACAGCAGGGACAGCGCGGCGGAGTAGTAGTCCCGCGCGCTGTCCACGCCGGGCAGCGGCCGGGTGATGGCGCGGTTCAGGCCGCTCGCGGTGGTGACATCGGCCACCGCCTCGATCCCCGACGGCGCGGCATAGGGGGCGAGCTGGCCGTTGCGGAGGTCCGCCCAGGCCGGGCGGTTGGCCATCCACGGGTCGTTCCAGAACTGGGTCGCGGCGCGCAGACATGGCTCCGTTGTCAGCCCGGCCCAGGCCAGATGCAGGGGCACCCGCACCGCGTCGAAGGAAAAGCGCGCCGGCCAACCCTGCGCCGGCTGCATGGCACCGGCGGCGCGGCCGCGGCCCAGCTCCACCCAATCCGCCGGCAGGCTCCACCGGCCGTAGCGCATGCCGCGCATCATCTGCAGCCCGTCATCCATCAGCCGGCCCCAGGCCCGGTCCGGCACCGCGCGGCCCAGCGCGGCCAGGGCCGGGAAGGCGTAGTAGGACGGGTTCACCACCACGCGGTCGGCGTGCACGAAGCCGAAGGCGCCGGGCAGCAGCACGGTGCGGCCGTCCACCTCCAGCACCAGCTTCTGCAGGATGGTCTGCGCCATGCGCTGCCCATCCCGGCGCCAGGCCGGCTCAAGCCAGCGATCGGCGGCGCGCAGCAGCGCCCAGGCGATGTAGAGGTCGCCATCGGTGGCGTTGTTGGCATCCTCCACCGGGTTCGGCGCCTGCGGCCGGTAGCGCCAGGCATACAGGCCGTCGGCACGGCGCAGATGGGTGCGGGCCCAGTGATAAGCGCGCTCGAAGGCTGGCCGGTCCTCGAAGGCCTCGGCGAACAGCATGGCGTAGCCCTGGCCCTCGCTGTGGGAGATGCCGCCATTGCCGTTGTCCACCACGCGGCCTTCCGGTGTCATGAAGCGATCGCGGAAGGCGCGCCACTGGGCGGCCGGGTCGTCCCGCGTGGTGATCACCGGGTTGGGCGCCCAGGATTCGCCGCAGGCGGGGGTCAGCACCAGCGCGGCGGTGGCGGCGGCCAGCAGGGTGCGGCGGGCCAGCGGCGTCAGCTTCAGCCGCGCGTCATGGGTTTCGGCGGCGTCCTGCAGCATCTGCGATTCGGCGAGCATCGGTTGGTCTCCAGTCAAGGCTGCGGCTGGCCGGTCCGGGTTCCGTGCGGAACCAGGCCGGGTGGCGTGCATGAGGCGAGGTGGCGTGACGGGCGGGCGGGGCTCAGCTGCTGCGGATCAGCAGCCGGGCACGCAGCCCGCCCTCGGGCAGGGTCCAGACATCCAGCCGCCCGCCCTGCAGCGCCACGAGGCGCCGGGCGATGGCGACCGGCAGGCGGCACTCCGCCGGTGATTGCGGTATCGGCATCCGGCCGGCATCGGTGGCGGGCTGCCCGGGATCGGCCGGGCGGATCACCAGGTCGAGCCGGGCCTGGCCCGCACCGGCATCGATCGACAGATCCGCCGCCCCGGCGCTTGGCCGCGCGCCGACGATCGTCCAGGCAAGGAGCGCCATTGCGCGCACCAGGCGGGTGGTATCGAGCTGGAAGGCGGGGTCGGCATCCGGCTGGAGGATGATGCGCCGGCCGCAACGCAGCCCGAGGGCCGACAGCCGGACCGCCACGGCGCCGAGCAACCCATGGGCGGAGATCGGTGCCGGCTGCGGCGTGGCGGTGCCGGCCTCCAGCGCCGCGATGTCCATCAGATCATCCAGCAGGGCGAGCAGCCGGCGCGGCTCCCCGGCCACGGCTTCGATCCGCGGCGCGGCGCGCAGCAGGTCCCCGAGCGGGCCGCGCAGATCCCGGGCGATGGTCTCCAGGCCATTGCCGGCCGCATCCAGGCGCTGCGCCAGGGTTTGCAGCAGGGCCTCCGCCGCCCGGGTTGGATTCAGCGGCGGCTCCGCCGCGCGGGCGGGATCCAGCGGTGGCTCCGCGGGCGGTGTCCGGGCGGGGCTGCGCGCATGGCCGGTGGCTGCGGCCCCGGTCGCGGCGATCTGCGGCAGGCCACCCAGCGCGGTGGGGCGCCAGGCGACCGGGGTGAACAGCGCGCCGGTCGGGCGGACGGGGGGCCAGGACGCAGCCGGCGCCGCGCCGGCGGTTGCGACCGAAGCCACGCCGGAAGCGGCGCCCGAAGCCACCGCAGCGCCGCGGCGCAGCGTGGCGCGGGCCAGCGCATCCTGCACCATCTGCGCGAGATCGGCGCCACGCATCGGCTTCTGCAGCACCCCGAAGGCGCCGAGCCGGGACGCGGCGATGCCCTGGGCGGCGGAGGCGTAGCCGGTGATCAGCACGACCTCCAGCGCCTCCGCCTCCGCCCTGCCGCGCAGCGCCGCCTCGGCGAGCGCCAGGCCGTCCATCACCGGCATGCGGATGTCGCTGACCAGGGTGGCGATGTCCCGCCGGCCGCGCAGGACGTTGAGCGCCGCCTCGGCGGAACCCGCGGCCAGCACGTTCAGGCCGCGCCTGCCGAGCATGGCGGCCAGTTCCTCCAGCACCGCGGTCTCGTCATCCACCACCAGCACGCCGAAGCGGCTGGCCGGGTCGGCGAAGCTCTGGTGGCGGCGGTCGAGGCGGTGCCCCTTGGCCGGGTGGGTGTGGGCGCTGCCAAGGCCGATCGGCATGTTCATGGGTCGCGGCTCCGTCTTGCAGGTGGGACGGAGGCCGGTGGACCGGACCGCCCCGTGAAGGCGGAGGAATGAATGGAAGGTTAACGCGTCGCCGTGTTGTCGCGTTTAGTGGTAAGAAATCTCTCTATTGCTGAGACGGACGCTCGACGTCGCCGCGCGTCCTCAGCTACACCGGGGTGTCGGGGAACGTCTCCATTTGCGAAGACAGGCCCCGATCCGGGAGACAAAGCATGACGTCGCCGACGATTGCCGCCCGCCCGGGGGCTGCGCCTGAGCGGGATGCGCGGGACGAGGAGGCCAGCCTGCCGGGCCAGGCGCCGTTGCCGCTGGTGCTGCTGGCGGATGATGAGCGTGAGCTGACCGATGAGATGGCGGCCTATCTCGCGCGCTACGGCCTGCGGACCGTGGTGGCCAATTCCTTCGCCGCCGCGCTCGCCATCGTCGAGACGCAGCGGCTGGACGCCATCATCCTGGACCAGCGCCTGGGACCGGTGGACACCCTGCCGCATCTGCCGGAACTGCGGGCACGGACCGATGCGCCCATCCTGATCGTCACCGGCAACCGGGAGGAGACGGACCGCGTGCTGGGACTGGAACTCGGCGCCGATGATTTCCTGGTGAAGCCTGTTTCTGGCCGCGAATTGGTGGCCCGGCTGCGCGCCCGCATCCGCCGCCCCGGCAAGCTGGCTGCCGCGACGCCGCCGCGGCGGGATCGCTGGCGGCTGCAGGCGGTGGAGCGCCGGCTGATGCGGCCGGATGGCAGCCTGCTGGAGCTGACGGGGGCGGAGTTCGACCTGCTCGCCGCCCTGGCCGCCATGCCCGGCGAGGTGCAGACGCGGGAGGCGCTGACCCAGCAGGTGTTCCGCCGCGCCTGGCGGCCGGGCGACCGGGCGGTGGACAATGCGGTGCTGCATCTGCGCCAGAAACTGGCCCCCGACATGGGCGAGCGCTGCATCATCACGATCCGACAGGTTGGCTACGTCTTCATCGGCTTTCCTCATTCCTGAGACGTATGGGAGAAAAGCGGCCGGGCCGGCATGCGCTGTTCGCTTGTCTATTTCCGGCGACAAGGCGCGACAAAACATCCGGCCGGCTGACATCCCTGGTGCATCCTGTCGTCGGATTTCGGCGCTCCCGGCTTGCCCGTAGCGCACGCATCGGCGCACACAGCAGGCGGACCTGCCCAAGCGCAGGGGGGTATGGCGGCCAAATGCGGCCCGACGGATGTTCAGCGGGGGCGCCGGGCCGGATCGACGCCAGGGGCGGAACAGCGCGGCTTGCCTTGCGTTTCCCTCGCAGGACCAAGGGGCCAGCATGGCAGACGGACGCAGCGGCGCGAAAGCTCAGGCCACGGGGGATCACGCCGAAGGTGGTCATGTCACTGGCCTGCCGATGGAGCCGGCGGTACGGCAGCCGGCGAAGCGGGGTGCCCAGTGGTGGCGGGATTCCGTCATCTACCAGCTCCATCCGAAATCCTTCATGGATGGCAATGAGGACGGCATCGGCGATTTTGCCGGACTGATCGCGCGGCTGGACCATGTGGCCGGCCTCGGCGCGGATGCGGTCTGGCTGTTGCCCTTCTACCCATCCCCGCGCCGCGACGATGGCTACGACATCGCGGAATACACCGATGTGCATGCCGATTACGGCAAGCTGGCGGATTTCCGGCGCCTGGTGCGGGAAGCCCACAATCGCGGGCTGAAGGTGATCACGGAGCTGGTGGTCAACCACACCAGCGACGCACATCCCTGGTTCCAGCGCGCCCGCCACGCCCCGCCCGGGTCCTGGCAACGCGACTTCTACGTCTGGTCGGATGACCCGAACCGTTACGACGGGACCCCCATCATCTTCTTGGATACCGAGAAGTCGAACTGGACCTGGGACCCGGTGGCCAAATCCCACTACTGGCACCGCTTCTACAGCCACCAGCCGGATCTGAACTTCGACAACCCCCGCGTGCTTGAGGCCGTGCTGCGCGTCATGCGCTTTTGGCTGGACATGGGGGTGGATGGCCTGCGGCTGGACGCCGTGCCCTACCTGGTGGAACGCGACGGGACCAGCAACGAGGGCCTGCCCGAGACCCACGCCATCCTGAAGCGCATGCGCGCCGCGCTGGACGAACGCTATGCGGACCGCATGCTGCTGGCGGAGGCCAACCAGTGGCCTGAGGATGTGCAGGAATATTTCGGCGACGGCGACGAATGCCACATGTGCTTCCACTTCCCGCTGATGCCGCGGATGTACATGTCGGTTGCCCAGGAAGACCGCTTCCCGATCACCGACATACTGCGCCAGACGCCGAAGATTCCGGAGGGCTGCCAATGGGCCGTGTTCCTGCGGAACCATGATGAGCTGACGCTCGCCATGGTGACGGATTCGGAGCGCGACGCGCTGTGGTCGGTCTATGCCGCGGATCGCCGCACCCGCATCAACCTCGGCATCCGCCGGCGCCTGTCGCCGCTGATGGAGAATGACCGTCGGCGGATCGAGCTGATGAACGGGCTGCTGCTTTCGATGCCCGGTTCGCCCGTGATCTACTACGGCGACGAGATCGGCATGGGGGACAACGTCGCCCTGCACGACCGGGACGGCGTGCGCACGCCCATGCAGTGGTCGCCGGACCGAAATGGCGGCTTCTCCCGCGCCGATCCCGCGGCGTTGGTGCTGCCGGTCATCCAGGACCCGATTTATGGCTACCAGAGCCTCAACGTGGAAGCTCAGGCGCGAGACGCCCACAGCCTGCTGAACTGGACGCGCCGCATGCTGGCGGCGCGCCGTCGCAGCCGGGCCTTCGGGCGCGGCACGATGCGGCTGCTGTTTCCGGGCAATCGCAAGGTGCTGGCCTATCTGCGCGAGCATGAAGGCGATGTGGTGCTGTGCGTGTTCAACCTGTCCCGCGCCGCGCAGGCGGTGGAGCTGGATCTGTCCGGCCTGCAGGGGCGTGTGCCGGTGGAAATGCTGGGCGGCACACCCTTCCCGCCGGTTGGGTCCGGCGCCTATCCGATGACCCTGCCGCCCTATGCCTTCATGTGGTTCCTGCTGGCCGAGGGCGCGCAGCTTCCGCCCTGGCACAGCCCGGCGCCGAAGCCGCTGCCGGAGCTTCGCACCCTGGTGGCACCGGCCGACATGCGGGCCGGTAGCGCGCAAGCGCTGCTGGATGAGGCACGTCGTGTGCTGGAGCGGGAGGTGCTGCCCGAATGGCTGCGCCGCCGCCGCTGGTTCGATCTGGAAGACCACGATTCCGCCGCGCATCCGCGCTTCGCCTATGCCGTTCCGCTCCACACCGACCCGCTGATGATCCTGGCCGAGATCGAGACGCCGGACGGCACGCGCTGGTCGCTGCCGCTGGCCCGCGTGCCGGTGGAGGAGGAAGGCCTGGCGGCCGGCCAGCTCGCCATGGCGCGGCTGCGCCAGGGGGCGCGCGTAGGGCTACTGACGGATGGCATGGCGGTGGATGGGTTCGTCCGCGCCGTGCTGGCGGCCTGCCGCAAGGGCGCCACCCTGGATACGCCGCAGGGAAGGCTGCACTTCACGGCAACCGCCGCGCTGCGCGACATGGCGCTGCCCGATGCGCCGGATGTGCGGCGCCTGGGCGTCGCGCAAGCCAACACCACGGTCATCATCGGGGAAGCGGTGGTCCTCAAGCTGTTCCGCCGCGTGCTGTCCGGCCGCCATCCGGATGGCGAGATGGCCCGCCACCTCACCACTGCCGGCTACCCGGGAACACCGGCGCTGCTGGGGGAGGTGGTGCGCGTGGATGCGGACGGCGTGCCGCACACGCTGATGGGGCTCAAGGCCTTCAGCGACAACCAGGGCGATGCCTGGGGCTGGACGCTGGATTGGCTGGCCCGCAGCGTGGACGACGCCGCGCTGACCGAGGCCGAGCCGGAGGATCCGCTGGCCGGCTACCTGCCCCTGGCGGAGGCGATTGGCAGGCGCCTGGCGCAACTGCATCTGGTTCTCGCCCAGCCATCGCCGGACCCGGATTTCGCCGCAGAGCCCGCCGACGCCGCGATGATCGATGAATGGGTCGGGCAGACCGAGACCATGCTGGTCCGCGCCTTCGAGAACATCGCTCAGCCGGGGCTGGCTGGGGAATCGGCGGCGCTGGCGGAATGGCTGCTACGGCGACGGGATGCGCTGCTGGCCGCGCTGCGTGCCAACAAGCCGGACCCGGCACATCTGGCCGCCACGCGCATCCATGGCGATTTCCACCTCGGCCAGGTGCTGGTTGCGCCCGGCGATGCGGTGATCCTGGATTTCGAAGGAAAGCGGGCGCGGACGCTTGAGGCCAAGCGGGCCAAGTTCAGCCCGCTGCGCGATGTGGCGGGTCTGCTCCACAGCATGGACTACGCCGCCGCGGTGGCCGCCGCGACGGAGGACTCCGCCACCGCCACCGCAGCGCCGACGCCGCGCCGCACCATGCTGATTGCGCGCTGGCGTGTGGCGGCGGAGGCAGCCTTCCTCGCCGCCTACAACGCGGCGTGGGCGGCGGAGGCGGGGCGGGTGCCGCCGGGCGCTGCCGCGGCGCTCGATCTGTTCCTGGTGGAGAAGGCTGCCTACGAGGTGAGCTACGAATTGGCCAATCGCCCGGACTGGCTGCCCGTGCCGCTGCGTGGGCTGGTGACCGTCGCCGCCCGGCTGCTGGGGGAGGCACCGCCCGACGGCGGGTAGAAGAGGGGCCCGGTTCTTGCCTAGGATCGTGCCATGATCGCCACGGCCATGGGTTTCCAACTGAACGGGCGGCAGGTGAGCCTGCCGCCCGGCACCTCCCCCACCACAACGCTGCTGGACTGGCTGCGCGGGCCGGCGGCGCTGCCCGGCACCAAGGAAGGCTGCGCGGAGGGCGACTGCGGCGCCTGCACCGTGGTGCTCGAAGGGGCAGATGGCGCGCGCACGCCGGTCAATGCCTGCCTGACCCTGCTTGGCCAGCTGCATGGCCAGGCAATCCGCACGGTGGAGGGGCTGCGCGGGCCGGATGGCGGGCCGCACCCGATCCAGCGCGCCACGGCGGAAAGCGACGGCACACAATGCGGCTTCTGCACGCCGGGGATCGTCATGACCGCCTGGGCGCATGCGCGGGAGGGTGGGGAGGTGCATGAGGCGCTGGCCGGCAATTTGTGCCGCTGCACCGGCTACCGCCCGATCCTCGATGTCTTTTCGGCACTTGCCGACGATGCGGCCGCCGCCCCGGCCTTGCCGGCGCCGGAGGCTGCGTGCTTCGAGGCGCCGGGCCAGGTGTTCCATCGGCCGGTGACGCGGGAGGCGCTGCTGGCGCTGCGCGCGGCACACCCGGCGGCCTGGCTGCTGGCTGGCGGCACCGATCTCGGCCTGCGCGTGTCAGACCATCGGGAGCGGCCAGCGGAGGTCATCTGCCTGCTCGGCGTGCCGGAATTGCACAGCTTGCGGGCGACGCCCGATGCCATCGAGGCCGGTGCGGCCGTGTCCTACACTCGGCTGCTGGCGCTGTTTCGGCAGGAGCCGGGATTTGCGCCCTTCGCCGGGTTGCTCGCACGGCTGGGCTCGCGCCAGATCCGGGGCCTCGGCACGCTCGGGGGCAATCTCGGGACGGCATCCCCGATAGGCGATGCGCTGCCGCCGCTGCTGGCATTGGGTGCGACGGTGACGCTGGCCTCGCTGCGCGGCCAGCGGGTGCTGCCGGTGGCGGCGTTCCTGAAGGGCTACCGGCGGAACGACCTGGCGGCGGATGAGGTGGTGATCTCCGTCACCCTGCCGCGCCCGGCGCCGTCCGACATTTTCGTCTGTGAGAAAGTCAGCAAGCGGCACGACCAGGATATCGCAACGGTGGGCGCCGCCTTCCGGCTGCGGATGCAGGGGGCGGTGGTAGCGGAAGCCTGGCTCGCCTTCGGCGGCGTCGGCCCGATGGCGGCCCGCGCGCCACGCGCGGAAGCGGCGCTGCACGGACGGCTGCTGGATGCGGGCGCGCTGGCGGCGGCGGCCGAGGCGCTGGCGGAAGATATCGCACCACTATCCGACTGGCGCGGTACGGCGGCCTACCGGCTGATGGTGGCGCAGGGGTTGCTGCGGCGGCTGCATTACCGGGTGTCGCAGCCCGGCGCCGCGCTCGATGTGGCGAGCTACACAGCATGAAGGGCATGGGCGCCGCGCTGCGGCACGACAGCGCGCTGAAGCACACCACCGGCGAGGCCCGCTTCGCCGATGATGCGGCGGAGGCCGCGGGCACGCTGCATGCCGCGCTGGTGCTGTCGGAGGTCGCGCATGGCACGCTGGTCGCGCTGCACACCGATGCCGCGCGCGCGATGCCGGGCGTGGTGGCGGTGCTCGGCCCGCGCGACATTCCGGGCGCCAACGACATCGCCGCGGTCGGTTCGGGGGAGCCGTTGTTCGCCGATGCCCTGGTGGAATTTGCCGGCCAGCCGCTGGCCCTCGTCGTCGCCACCACGCGCGACGAGGCCCTGCGCGCCGCCGCCGCGGTGCTGGCCGAGATCACGAAGCTGGAGCCGGTGCTGAGCATCGAGCGCGCGCTGGAACTGGACCAGCATGTGGTGCCGCCGCAGACCATGGCGCGTGGCGACGCGGCCCGCGCCATCGCCGCCGCGCCGCGCCGGATGGAGGCGGAGTTTCGTGCCGGCGGGCAGGAGCATTTCTACCTCGAAGGCCAGATCGCCATTGCCACGCCAGGCGAGGATGGCGAGATCGCCGTGTTGTGCTCCACACAGCATCCGTCCGAGGCGCAGCATGTGGTGGCCCGTGTGCTCGGCGGCGCCAGCAATGGCGTGACCGTCACCTGCCGGCGCATGGGCGGCGGCTTTGGTGGCAAGGAGAGCAATGCGAGCTGGGTGGCCGCCGCCGCCGCTCTGGCCGCGCGCCACACCGGGCGGCCCGTGAAACTGCGGCTGTCGCGGCGGGCGGATATGATCGCCACCGGCAAGCGCCACCCCTTCCTGTATCGCTGGACCGCGGGGTTCGATGACCAGGGGCGCGTGCTGGGGCTGCAGGCGCTGCTGGCGGCGGATGGTGGATGGTCCATGGACATGTCCGGCGGCGTGGTGTTCCGCGCCATCACCCATGCGCTGAATTGCTGCGACGTGGCGGATGTGGCGATCACCGGCTGTGCGGTGAAGACGAATACCGTCTCCCACACCGCCTTCCGCGGCTTCGGCGGGCCGCAGGGCGCGCTGCTGATGGAGGATGTGGTGCACCGCATCGCCGCCGCCTGCGGCCTGCCGCCGGAGGAGGTGCGCGCCCGCAATTTCCTCGGCGCACCGGGCAAGGGCGATGAGACGCCCTATGGCCAGAAGGTGGAGGGCGACCTGATTGCCCGCGTCTGGGCGGAGGCTCGACGCGACAGCGAATGGGACCGGCGGCGCGGGGAGATTGCCGCCTTCAACGCCACCCATCCGACGCTACGGCGTGGCCTGGGTTCGATGGTGCTGGCCTTCGGCATTTCCTTCGGCGTGATGCACATGAACCAGGCCGGCGCGCTGGTGCATGTCTATGCGGATGGCTCAATCCGGCTGAACCATGGCGGGACGGAGATGGGGCAGGGGCTTTTCGTGAAGGTGGCGCAGGTGGTCTGCGATGTGTTCGGCGTCGATCTCGACCGCATCGCCATCACCGCGACCAGCACGGCGGAGGTGCCGAACACCGCCCCCACCGCCGCCAGCACCGGCAGCGACCTGAATGGCTGGGCGGCGCACAACGCGGCGGAGACCATTCGCGGCCGTATGGCGGAAGTTGCGGCTGTGCGCTTCGGCATTACGGCCGAACAGGTGGTCTTCGCCGACAACAAGGTTTGGGCCGGCAGCATCGGCGCCAACCTGTTTCTCGATTTCGGCGAACTGGCAAAACTCTGCTTCCTGGAGCGGGTTTCGCTGTCCTCCACCGGCTTCTACCGCACGCCGGACATCCACTGGGACCGCGCCACCATGCGCGGCAATCCGTTCTTCTACTTCTCCTACGGCGCTGCGGTCTCCGAGGTGATCGTGGACACGCTGACCGGCGAGCATCGCTGCCTGCGGACCGACATCGTGCAGGATTGCGGCCGCAGCCTGAACCCGGCGGTGGATCGCGGCCAGATCGAGGGCGCCTTCGTGCAGGGCCAGGGCTGGCTGACCTGCGAGGAGTTGTGGTGGGATTCGCAAGGCCGGCTGCGGACGGTGGGCCCTTCCACCTACAAGATCCCCGGCTCCCGCGACGTGCCGCCCATCTTCAATGTGCGGCTGCTGGAGGGCGCGCCGGCGCGGTCCGAGACCATCTTCCGCTCCAAGGCGGTGGGGGAGCCGCCGCTGCTGCTGGCGATCAGCGTGGCAAATGCGCTGAAGGACGCGATCGGGGTGGAGGCGCTGGACCTGCCCGCGACGCCGGAACGCGTCTTGATGGCGTTGCGGGCGCGCGGCTGATCGCTTGTCCCGGACTGCCGCGCCCCGCATTCTACGCCGGATTCTGGGGGGAGGGGTTCGGATGCAACTTGGCATGGTGGGGCTGGGCCGCATGGGCGGCAATCTGGTGCGGCGGCTGATGCGGGCCGGCATCGGCTGCGTGGTCTGGGACCGGGACCCCGCCGTGGTGGCGGCGCTGGCCGCGGAAGGCGCAGAGGCCGCGACGGACCTGCCCGATTTGGTGCGCCGCCTGGCCGCGCCGCGCGCCGTCTGGGTGATGCTGCCGGCCGGCGCGGCGACGGAGGACGCGGTGGCGCAACTCGGCGAGCTGCTTTCGCCTGGCGATGTGGCCATCGATGGCGGCAACGGCATGTGGAAGGACGCCATCCGCCGCGCCGCGCTGCTGCGCGAACGGGGCATCGACATGCTGGATATCGGCACTTCCGGCGGCGTCTGGGGCCTGGCCCGCGGCTATTGCCTGATGATCGGCGGGCCGGAGGCCCCCGTCGCGCGGCTGGACCCTGTGTTCAAGGCGCTCGCCCCGGGGGAGGAAGCGGCATCCCCCACGCCGGGCCGCAGCACGGAGGCCGACCCGCGCCCGCCCCAGGGCTACGTCCATTGCGGCGCGAGCGGCGCCGGGCATTTCACCAAGATGGTCCACAACGCCGTCGAATACGGAATGATGCAGGCGATGGCGGAGGGGCTGGAACTGCTGCGCCAGCAGGGCAGCGAGGCGGTGGCGCCCGAAATGCGCCTCGACCTCGACGTGCCCGACATCACCGAGGCCTGGCGCCGCGGCTCCGTCGTCGCCTCCTGGCTGCTGGACCTAACGGCGCAGGCGCTGGCGGCGGATGGGGAGCTTTCCAGCTACTCCGGCCGGGTCGGCGACAGCGGTGAGGGGCGCTGGGCGGTGCAGGCCGCGATTGAAAGCGCGGTGCCGGCGCCGGTGCTCTCGGCCGCGCTCTATTCGCGCTTCCGGTCGCGGCAGGAGGCGCCGTTCGCGGATCGGTCGCTCTCGGCCATGCGGAATGCCTTCGGTGGGCATCTGGAGCCGAAATGACCTTGCTGGTCCTGGTGATGGGGGTCTCGGGCGCGGGCAAATCCACGGTCGGGCCGCTGATCGCGCAACGGCTCGGGGTGCGCTTCGACGATGCGGATTCCTTTCATCCGCCCGCAAATGTCGACAAGATGAGCCGTGGCGCGCCGCTGGACGACACGGATCGCGCGCCCTGGCTGGATGCCATCGGCGCGCATCTGGCGGCGCATGAGGGGATTGGCTGCGTGGTCACCTGTTCCGCCCTGAAACGCGCCTATCGCGACCGGCTGCGGGCGGCAGCGCCCGGGCTGCGCCTGGTGTTCCTACAAGGCGACCTCGCACTGGTCGCGGCGCGGCAGGCGGCGCGGCAGGGGCATTTCATGCCGGCCAGCCTGATCGCCAGCCAATTCGCCACGCTGGAACCCCCGACGCCGGATGAAGGCGCCGTGCTGCTGAATGTGGCGGCGACGCCCGATGCCCTGGCCGAGGCCGCCATCACGGCGCTCCGCCCATGAGCCGCGGGTCCGGCCGCCGCATCCTGATCCTGGATGGGCACCCGGACCCCGACCCGGCCCGGCTGATCCATGCCCTGGCCGATGCCTATGCCACAGGGGCCGCGGCCGCCGGCCATGCGGTAACGCGGCTGGATGTGGCGCGGCTTGGCTTCGCGCCGCTGCGGACCGCGGCGGAGTGGGAGGCGGAGGCACCGCCCGATATCGCCGCCGCCCAGGCCGCCATCGCCGCGGCGGAGCATATCGTCATCCTGACGCCGCTCTGGTTGGGCGACATTCCCGCCTTGCTCAAGGCGTTCTTCGAGCAGGTGATGCGGCCGGGCTTCGCCTTTCCGCGCGGCGCGCGCGGGCTGAATGCCGGGCTGCTGCGCGGCCGGTCGGTGCGGCTGGTGGTGACGATGGGCATGCCGGCGATTCTCTACCGCGTCTTCTTCCGCGCCCACGCCTTGCACGCGCTGGAGCGCAACATGCTGCGCTTCGTCGGGCTGAAGCCGGTGCGCTGGACGCTGCTCGGCAATGCGGCGGGGCGCGACGCGGCGGGGCGGCAGGCCTGGCTGGCCAAGATGCGGAAGCTCGGCGCCGCCGCCGCCTGATCAGCCGGCGAAATCCGCCTGCTTCAGCGCACCCACGCGGCGCAGCAGCGCGACCCAGGCCGCGAACCCCTCCGGGATCGCGCTTTCGCGCCAGTTCTCGTCGGGCGCGTGGAAATCCTCATCCGCCGTGGCGAAGGAGAACATGACGGTGTGCAGGCCCAGCACGCGCCGCACGATATCCGTCAGCGGCAGGGTGGCGCCCATCCGCACGCGCAGCGGCTTCGTCCCGGTGGTGGCTTCCAGCGCCGCCTCCGCCGCCAGCAGCAGCGGATGCGCCGGCGGCACGGCGGTGGCCTGGCTGCCATCGCGATGCGTGTTGATCTCCAGCGCCACGCCGCGCGGGCAATGGGCGCGCAGATGCGTGGAAACCGCCGCCAGCACGCGGGCCGGGTCCTGCCCCGGCACCAGGCGCATTGAGAGCTTGGCGAAGGCCTGGTTCGGGATCACGGTCTTGCCGCCCGGCCCGGTATAGCCGCCCCACATCCCGTTCACCTCCAGCGTCGGGCGCAGCCAAAGGCGTTCGAGGAATTGCGCCGTGGTCAGCCCGCTCGGCGGTGCACCGATCGAGGCGTCATGCGCCTTCACGTCGAAGGGAATCTCGGCCAGTTCCGCCCGCGTCGCCGCATCGGGTGGCGTGGCGCCATCGGCGAAGCCCGCCACCGCAATCTCCCCGCGCGCATCGCGCAGCGAGGCCAGAAGCTGCGCCATGGCCTGCGCCGCATTCGCCACCACGCCGCCATACCGGCCGGAATGCAGGTCCTTCCCCGCGCTGCGAACCGAAAGCTCCAGCGCAGCCACGCCGCGGGTTGCCACCGTGATGGTCGACAGGTCCGCCCGCCAGCGCGCGCCATCGGCGGACAGCACGGCATCGGCGGCGAACAGCGCGCGATTCTGTTCCAGGATTTTCGTCAGTGTGGCGGAGCCGACTTCCTCCTCGCCTTCCAGCAGGATGGTGACGTTGCAGGGCAGGCGGCCCTCCACCGCGAGGAAGGCGCCGAGCGTCTCGATCGCCAGCAAAGACGGCCCCTTGTCGTCGGAAACGCCACGCGCATACAGCCGGCCATTGCGCGGAGTGAGTTGGAAGGGGGGCGAGGTCCAGGCCGCCAGCGGGTCCGGCGGCTGCACGTCGTAATGGCCATAGACCAGCAGCGTCGGCGCACCTGGCCTGGCGCCATGCCAGCGCGCGGTGACGGCGGCGTGGCCACCGGCCGCAACCTCCCGCACATCCTGGAAGCCGAGCGCAGCCAGCCGCGCGCGCCACCAATCCCGCGCCTCCGCCATGCCCGGCGCATAGGCAGGATCGGTGGAGACGGAGGGGCAGGCGACCAGGGTGGCGAGGCGGGCGACAAAACCGGCGCTGTCGGCCAGCAGATGGTCGAGGACCGGATCGCTCATGCCAGCAGGGCGGCGAAGGTCTCGGGCGATTGGGCGCGTTGGCCGGTCTCGATATCCGCGATCAGGGCGCAGAGTTTTTGCATCACCGGCACGGCGATGCCCTTTTCCGCGGCGAGGCCGGGCACCAGGCCGATCTGCGCATCGGCTTCGGTCTTGCGGCGGCGCACGGCCAGGTCCCGCCAGATGCCGGAATGGGTTTTCGCGCCGACGCTGGTGAAATCCCGCAGCCAGTCCACCACCACCCGCGCTTCCGCATCCGACGCATCCGGGGCGAAGGCCATGGGCCGAAAATCGCCGAAGCCGCGCGGCGTGACGCCATGCGCCAGGGCGGTGGCGACCACTTCGCGGCCCAAGGCAAGCCAGGCGGGCAGGCGGGCGGGGTCGCCGAAATTCACGCTCATGCTGTCATTGTTCAGCGCGGTGGCGAACAGCATGGCGCCATAGGCCATCTTGCCCCAGAGGTAGGACCAGATGTCGGGCGTGAGGATCGCGTCCGGCTCGAAGTCCCGGCACAGCGCGAACATCGCCTCCGTTCGCGGGCGGGTTACGCCGTCGAGTTCGCCGATCACCAGCGCGCTGCGATTGCCGAACAGGATCTCGCCCGGGCCGTGCCAATCCGCGCCGAAATTGACGAAGCAGCCCATCACGCGCTCGGCGCCGAAGGCGCGCGACAGGGCAATCTCGTTCAGGCCGTTCTGGGCGGAGAAGACGAAGCCACCTTGCGCAAGATGCGGCGCCAGCATCGGGATGGCGGCCGCCGTGGCCTGTGCCTTCACCGCAAGGACGATGCGGGAATAGGTACCGGTGAGTTCGGATGGCGTCACCGCCGGAATCACTTGGCGAAAATCGGCAACCGGGCCGCTGATGTGCAGGCCCGTGGTGCGACAGGCCGCGACATGCTCCGCCACCGTATCCACCAGCAGCACGTCATGGCCCGCGCGCGCCCAGAAGGCGCCGAGCGTGCCGCCGATGGCGCCGGCGCCCCAGATGATTATCGGGTCTGCCATGGTCCCTCCAGCGCCTCACGGGTTTCGGCCACGCCGATGTCCCAAATGTTCTGCATCGTCGCGTCGTCGATCTGCCACGGCCCACCGAAGGCGCCATCGCCGAGGATTTCCCGCGTCTGCGCCGGTCCGCCGGCCTTCATCCGCGCGAGGTCCGGGGTTGGCTTGCGGCCCTCCGGGGCGGGCGCATGGGCCAGGCGGGTCCAGGGGTAGTTCTCGAACCAATTGCCGTGGCTGGCGGAGGCATCGGCCGCCAGCGCCGCGGCCCAGACCCGTGGCGTGTTGTACCAGTTGTGGAATTTCAGGCTGAGGCCGGGGGTCTCCGCCATCATCTCCTGCAGCAGCGCGGCGACGGGGGCATTGCCGCCATGGCCGTTGACCACCAGCACGCGACGGAAGCCGACGCGCCGCGCGCTGTCCACCAGGTCCCGCATCACCGCCAGCAGCGTGGCGACGCGGAGCGACACGCTCCCGGGAAATGCGGCGAAATAGGGGGCGAGGCCGAAGGGCATCACGGGAAAGACCGGCACGCCCAGCGGCGCGGCGGCTTCGCGAGACACACGTTCTGCCAATATGGCATCGGTGGCCAGTGAAAGCTGCGCGTGCTGTTCCGTGCTGCCCAGCGGCAGCACGCAGCGGTCATCGAGGCGCAGCCGCGCCTCGACATCCATCCAGTTGTGCTCGGGGACGAACATCAGCGTGTCGGCACGATGTCCATCGCCAGCGTGTCCTCATCCGACCGCGCGCGGAGCAGGTTCACCCGGTCCCGCCGCATCGCCCAGGCGGAGCCGACGGCAGCCAGCGGCATGCCGACCCGTTCCTGCGTGAACAGCACGCCGATCTGGTGCAGCAGCGCCTCCCGCTTCTGCGCATCCAGCTCCACCGAGGCGGCCTGGATCAGGCGGTCCATCTCCGGGTTGGAGTAGCCATGCCAGTTGAAGGCGCCGAGGCGCAGCGCCGGATTGTTGGTGTGGGCGTTGGACGCATAGTAGTAGTTCGCCTCGCCGGTCAGCGTGCCCCAGCCGGCCATGATGTTCGAAAGCTCGCCGCGGGCACGGGCGGGGAAGATCACCGCCGCCGGCTGGCCGGCCGCCTGAACTTCAATGCCGATGCGGGCAAACATCTGTGCCAGCGCTGTGCCGACGCCGTTGTCACCCGGCAGTCGGTTGTTGGTGAAATTCAGCACCATCCGAAAACCGTTGGGATAGCCGGCCTCGGCCAGCAGCGTGCGGGCGCGGGCCAGGTTCGGCGTCGGGATCGCGATGGCTGGGTTGAAGCCGAAGATGCCCGGCGTGACCATCTGGCCCTGCGGGCTGCCCAGCCCCTCCATGGCGATCTCGGCGAGCGCGCGGCGGTCGATGGCCAAATCCATCGCTTCCCGCACCCGGATGTCGCGATAGGGGTTGGCGGCGAGGCGGGAGCCATCGCGCGCGGTGACCTGCGGCGTGGTCTCGCGGTAGTCGAGCTGGAGGTTGAAGACATAGATGGTCTCCGCCTTCACCACGCGCAGCGCGCGGTCCCGCTCCAGCGTCGAGACATCGGCCGCCGGCACGCGGACGATCATGTCCACCTGGCCGGTGCGAAGCTGCGCCACGCGGGCGGCGTCGTTCGGGATTTCGCGGCGGACATGCCGCGCCCAGGGCTGCGCGCCGCCCCAATAGGCATCGTTGCGCTCCACCACGAATTGCTCACGCGGGGTCCAGGAGACGAAGCGGTAGGGGCCGGTGCCGATCGCGGCGCGGCCGGTGTTGAAGGCCTCGTTGCTGGTCTCCGGCGTCAGCCCGGCGGTGGCGCGGGCGGAGGTGATGAAGACGCGGATGAAATCGTTCGGCAGGGTGGGCGCGGGTCCGTCCGTGATGACATGCAGCGTGTGCGGATCGACGATCCGCAGGTCCTTCACGCTGCGGACATAGATGCGAGTCGGGTTCGGGCCGGACAGCACCTGCATGCGGCGGATGGAGGCGACCACATCCTCCGCCGTCATCGGGCTGCCGTCATGGAAGGTGACGCCCCGGCGCAGCTTGAATTCCCAGGTCGTGTTGTCGATCGGCCGCCAGCTTTCGGCGATGCCGGGTTCAAGCTGAAGATTGTCGCCGCTGGTCACCAGCGTGTCGAAGACATGCTTCAGCGCTTCGGCATGGGTGCCGGTGGCAGTGAAATGCGGGTCCACCCCCTCCGGCCCGGCGCGGACGCCGAGGTTGAGGGTCTGCGCGCCGGCGACACCCGTCATCAGCAGGCTGGTGGTGGCCGCCAGGGCGAGGCGGCGGAAGGTCTGGGTCATTTTTATATCCCCCGGGGAAGCATCCTGTCTGGCTGATGGTAGGAACGGCTTGCGTCCGCTGTCCATGCCCCGATACTGCATTGCAATGCTCGGCTTCATCATCCAGCGAATCCTGCAATCGGTCGGCGTCATGCTGGCCATGTCGGCGCTCGTCTTCGTTGGCGTATACGCCATCGGCAACCCGATCGACGTGCTGATCTCCCCGGATGCGACGCAGGATATCCGGGAGGATACGATCCGCCGCTACGGGCTGGACCTGCCGTTGTGGCAACAATATTTCGCCTTCCTCGGGCGGCTACTCTCGGGGGATTTCGGGCGGTCCTTCGTGTTCGACATCCCAGTCATCGGACTGGTGCTGGCACGGCTTCCGGCGACGCTGGAGCTCGCCTTGGCCTCGGTGCTGATTGGCGCCTTCATCGGCATTCCGCTCGGCATCTATGCGGGGTACCGGCCGGATGCGGTGTCGTCGCGGGCCATCATGGCGATTTCGGTGCTGGGGTTCTCGGTGCCGACCTTCTGGGTCGGGCTGCTGCTGATTCTGACCTTCGCGGTCAATCTCGGCTGGCTGCCGGCGGGGGATCGCGGGCCGCTGGTCGAGGTGTTCGGCATCGGCTGGTCCTTCCTGAGCGCCGAGGGGCTGAGCTACCTGATCCTGCCGGCGCTGAACCTGTCGCTGTTCAAGCTGGCCATGATGATCCGCCTGGCGCGCGCCGGGACGCGGGAGACGATGCTGACGGATACGGTGAAATTCGCCCGCGCCGCGGGGCTTTCGGAATTCACCATCCTGCGGAAGCACGTACTGCGGCTGATCTCGATTCCGCTGGTAACGGTGTTCGGGCTGGAATTTGCCTCGACCATGGCGTTTGCCGTGGTGACGGAGACGATCTTCTCCTGGCCTGGCGTGGGCAAGCTGATCATCGATTCCATCACCTCGCTCGATCGGCCGGTGATGGTGGCCTATCTCGTGCTGGTCGCCTTCTTCTTCGTGGTGATCAACCTGGTGGTGGATTTGTCCTACGCGCTGCTTGATCCGCGGCTGCGGCGCGGGGGGCGCGGCGCGTGATCGCATCCGATGGTCGCAGGGCGCAGCCGGCAAGGCCGGCGAGCACCGGAGAGCTGAATCGGATGCGCCTGTGAAAAGCTTCTGGCGGGAGTATCGGGAAAACTGGGTCGCCGTCGTCGCGCTGGCGGTTGTCGTGCTGGTGGTGCTGGCGGCGCTGACGGCGCCGATCTTTGCGCCGCAGAACCCCTATGACCTGGCGATCCTGGATCTCATGGATGCGCGGCGGCCCCCGGGCTTCGTCGGCTCCGGCGAATATGTGCATTGGCTCGGCACGGATGCGCAGGGGCGGGACCTGCTATCCGCCATTCTCTACGGGCTTCGCATTTCCCTGCAGATGGGGCTGGTGGCGGGCGCGGTCGCAATGACGCTCGGCGCTACTCTTGGCATCGTCTCGGCGCATCTGGGTGGATGGGTTGAGGCGCTGGTGATGCGGGTGGTGGACCTGCAACTGTCCTTCCCTGCGATCCTGCTGGCGCTGGTGCTGGTGGCGGTGCTGGGGCAGGGGAAGACGCAGCTCATCATCGCGCTGGTGGCGGCGCAATATGCGTATTTCGCGCGCACGGCCTATGGCGCGGCGACGGCCGAGCGGCAGAAGGATTATGTCGAGGCGGCCTCCGCCACGCCGCTGCCGAGCTGGCGCGTGGTGCTGCGCCACATCCTGCCGAACTGCCTACCGCCGCTGATCGTGGTCGGCACCGTGCAGGTGGCGAATGCGATTGCGCTGGAAGCCACGCTATCCTTCCTCGGCCTCGGCCTGCCGCCGACCGAGCCTTCGCTTGGCATGCTGATTGCCAATGGGTTTCCCTACATGATGAACGGGCGGAGCTGGATCTCGGTCTATCCGGGCATTGCGCTGATTCTGCTGATCGTCGCCATCAACATCGTCGGCGACCAGATCCGCGACCAGTTCAACCCGAGGCTTCGGAAATGAGCCTCCTCGAAGTGCGAGATCTCCGCACGCATTTCTTCACCCGCGCTGGCGTGGTGAAGGCAGTGGAAGGCGTGTCCTTCACCCTGCAACGCGGCGAGATTCTGGGGCTGGTTGGCGAGAGCGGTTCGGGCAAATCCGTCACTGGGTTTTCGCTGATCGGCCTGGTCGATCCGCCCGGCCGCATCGTTTCCGGCTCCATCCGCTTCGATGGGCAGGAGCTTGTGGGGATCAAGCAGCCGGAAATGCGGAAACTGCGTGGCAAGCGCATCGCCATGGTGTTCCAGGACCCGGCCGCCACGCTGAACCCCGTGCTGACCATCGGCCAGCAGATGGCGCTCGCCGTGCGTGCCCATGGCGGGGCGAGCGAGGCGGCGGCACGGGACCTGGCGACCCGCACGCTGACACGCGTCGGCATCCCGGATGCGGCGGCGCGGCTGGATGCCTATCCGCATGAATTCTCCGGCGGCATGCGCCAGCGCGTGGCGATCGCGACCGCGCTGCTGCACGGGCCGGACCTCATCATCGCGGATGAACCGACCACGGCGCTCGATGTCTCGATCCAGGCGCAGATCCTGGCGGAGATGCAGAAGCTGGCGAAGGAGACCGGCACCGCGCTGGTCTGGATCAGCCACGACCTCGCCACCGTGTCCTCCCTCGCGGACCGGATTCTGGTGATGTATGCCGGCCGCATCGTGGAATCCGGCAAGGTGGGGGAGGTGCTGCGCACGCCACGCCACCCCTACACGCGCGGGCTGCTGGATAGCCTGCCGGCCACGGCGCAGCCGGGCGAGAAGCTGAACCAGATTCCTGGTACCACGCCTTCGCTGCTGGCCCTGCCGCCCGGCTGCCCCTTTGCGCCGCGCTGCCCGCGTGCCGATGCGGTCTGTGCGACGGACCCGCCGGATGTGATGACCGGCGACCGGCTGGTGCGCTGCCATCATCCGCTGGGGATGGCGGCATGAACCAGATTCTGGTGGCCGAGGGCGTGACGAAGCGCTTCGATCCGCGCCTGTCGCTGGGCGACCGCATTGCCGGCGCGCTCGGCGCGCAGGTGGAACGGCGTGCGGTGCAGGCAGTGTCGGACGTGTCGCTTTCCGTCACCGCCGGTGAAACGCTCGGCCTGGTCGGCGAAAGTGGCTGTGGCAAATCGACGCTCGGCCGCATGCTGGCCGGTATCATGGCGCCGACGACCGGCCGCGTGCTGGTCTCCGGCGTGGCGCCCATGGTCGGGCGGCACAAGGCCACCACGCGCATCCAGACCGTGTTCCAGGACCCCTTCGCCTCGCTGAACCCGCGCATGCGAATCGGCGAGACCATTGCCGAAGGCCCCATCACCCACGGGCTGACCACGCGCGCCGATGCGCCGCGGATGGTGGCGGAATGGCTGGCGCGCGTCGGCCTCGACCCGGCCTTCGCCACGCGCTTTCCGCACCAGTTCTCCGGCGGCCAGCGGCAGCGCGTGGCTATAGCGCGCGCGTTGGCGATGCAGCCCGAGATGCTGGTCTGCGATGAGCCGGTGGCCTCGCTGGATGTGTCGATCCAGGCGCAGATCCTGAACCTGTTCCTGGACCTGCGGCGCGACCTCGGCCTGACCTGCGTGTTCATCTCGCATGATCTGTCGGTGGTGCGGCATGTGAGCGATCGCGTCGCCATCATGTATCTCGGCCGCATCGTCGAAAGTGGCGTCGCCGCGCGCATCTACGCCGCGCCGCGGCACCCCTACACCCAGGGGCTGCTGGACAGCGTGCCGAAGCTGCGGTTGCAGGGCGATGAGGCGGCGGATTTCAAGCCGATTGCCGGCGAGCTGCCATCCCCCCTGTCGCCGCCCTCCGGCTGCGCCTTCCACCCGCGCTGCCCGAAGGCCACCGATATCTGCCGCGCCGAACGCCCGCTGCTGACGCCGCGGGAGGATGGTGCGCTGGTCGCCTGCCATCACGCGTAACCGCGTGAAGCAGAGCGAAACGCGGCGGCGGGCCGCGCCCGGTTAATCTGCGCCGCACATGGCAGCCAGGAATGACAGCCGATGAGCGGAAGCACCCAGCCCGCCGCCGGGGATTTCACCCCGCCGGCGGAATCGAACGGCATCACCGACCTGATCAACAACTCATCGAACACCGGGCGGGAGGTGGCGCAGACCATCGCCTCCGAAACGCTGAGTCGCGTCATCGAGCGTGGCGCCGGGGAGGCGGGGCGGCTCGGCCTGCGAGGCGCGGCGGGCGGGCTGGCGGGCGCCCTGGTGCAGCCGGCGGTTTGGGTCCTGTCCGGGCGGGCGCCGCAGCCGGGCGATGTGGAATTGTGGGGGCTGGGGACCATCGTCTCGCTCGCCGGCGGCGCCATCGGCTCCGGCGCCACCATGGTGACGGGCGTAGTGAAGGCGCTGGTCGAGGATCATGAGGACGGCATCATCGCGACCGCCGTGGCGAATGAGCCGGCGCGCTACCGGCCCTTCATCCGCTCCGTCCGCAACTACGGCATGTCCGGGCGCGGCATCGTGGCGATGACCATCGCCAACCATGGCGGCGTCACTTGGCGGGTCGGGCCGGCGACCTGGGTGTACATCACGGATGCCACCGGGAAGCTGGTCTGCGACTACCGCCCCGCCTATGCGATGGAGATCTACGCGCCGACGCTGCCCTTGCGGATCGTCGGCCGGCAATATGGCGAGATCACCTATCGCTGGTCATCGCGCAACGGGAACATCCACGGCTGATCCCTCAGAAATTCACCCGGTCGCCGCCCTTCAGCGACAGCATCTCCCGCGCCTCCTCCGGTGTGGCGACGGACAGGCCCAGCCCCTCGATGATCTGCCGCGCGCTGCGGACCTGTTCGGCATTGCTGCGCGCCAGGCGGCCGGGGCCGCCCCACAGGCTGTCTTCCAGGCCCACGCGAATGTTGCCGCCCATCGCTGCGGCCATGGCGGCAATAGGCAACTGGTTGCGGCCGGCGCCGAGGACGGACCAGCGGTAGCTGTCACCGAACAGCCGGTCCGCCGTGCGCTTCATGTGCATGACGTCCTCAGGATGCGCGCCGATGCCGCCCTGCAGGCCGAACACCGTCTGGATGAACAGCGGCGCCTTCACCAGCCCCTGATCGAGAAAATATTTCAGATTGTAGAGGTGGGAGGTGTCGTAGCACTCGAACTCGAAGCGCGTGTTGTTCTCCGAGCATGTCTTCAGGATGTACTCGATGTCGCCAAATGTATTGCGGAACAGGATGTCCTTGTTGGCCAGGTAGGGCTGTTCCCAATCATGCTGGAAATCCTTGAAGCGGTTCAGCATGCCGAACAGGCCGAAATTCATCGAGCCCATGTTCAGCGACGCGACCTCCGGCGCGAAGCTCGCCGCCGGCTTCACCCGCTGCTCGATCGTCATGGTCGGCGCGCCGCCGGTGGTGATGTTGATCACGCAGTCGCTGCGCTGCTTGATGACGCGCAGGAAGGGCGCAAAGGCCTCCGGCGACTGGTCCGGGCGGCCATCCACCGGATCGCGGGCGTGCAGATGGACGATGGCGGCGCCGGCCTCCGCCGCGCCGATCGCGGCATCGGCGATCTGTTCCGCGGTGATCGGCAGATGCGGCGACATGCTCGGCGTGTGGATCGCGCCGGTGACGGCGCAGGTGATGATGACTTTCCGGCTCATGCCTCTCCAACCTCCTTCTTGTGGGCGGCCAGGGCGGCCAGCCGTGCGTCGCGCCTTGCGCTGCGGGTGGCGATCTCCGCTCGGTCGGGCGTTTCGCCCCATTGCTCCATGATGCCTGCGATCCCGGCCGCACCGAAGACCTCCGAGCCCGGCGGTGCCGCGGCGATTCGGCCATAGAAGGGGCCGTAGCGCGCGCAGTAATCGGGGATGCCGCCCGGGGCGTTCAGCTCGATGGTCGCGAAGGGGCCGAGGAAGGACCAGCGCAGGCCGAGTCCCTCCGCCACCGTCGTGTCCAGGTCCTGCGGCGAGACATAGCCTTCCTGCACGAGTCGAAAAGCCTCGGCCAGCAGGGCGCCCTGCAGGCGGTTCAGCACGAAACCCTCGATCTCCCGCTTCACCGTGATCGGCGCCTGGCCGATGCCGGTGAAGATTTTTCGCGCACGCGCGATGGTTTCCGGCGCGGTCCAGGGCGCGCCCGAAAGTTCCACCACCGGCACCAGATGCGGCGGGTTGACCGGGTGGGCCACCAGGCAGCGGGCGCGGCCGGCCAGGCCCTCGGTGAAGACGGAGGCCGGAATGGCGCTGGTGGAGGACGCCAGGATGCAATCCGGCGCGGCCAGGAAATCCAGTTCCGCGAAGATGGCGCGCTTGGTCGCGGCATCCTCCGGCCCGTTTTCCTGTACGAATTCGGCGCCGGCCAGCGCCTCCGTCAGGCTGTGGGCGACGCTGATGCGGCCGGCGGCGGCCTCCGGGTCATCGCACAGCCCATGCCGGGCCAGTTCCTGAAGACCTGCCAGGCACAGGCCCGGCGCGGCTTCCAACGCGGTGGGGGAGGGGTCGTGCAGCGCGGCGCGCCAGCCGGCCCGGGCGAAGATCATGGCCCAGGCGCGGCCGATCAGCCCCGCCCCCACGATCGCAACCTTGCGCGTTTCCGCCATGTGCTAGCTCCCCGAAGGGGGCACGATAGAAGCCGTGCGGCGCCGCGCAATGCTGTTCCGTGCGCCGTCTCGCGCCTACCGCTCCCGGTCCAGGGCCTGCCACAGGCCGATGATGAGCTGGCGGGCATTGGCCTCATCCGTCGGCAGCCGCAACAGGCGGCCATCGCGGGCGACCAGGTGGATTTCCGCACCTTCGGCGGAGGTGAGCAGGGATGCGGCCACGAAATCGGGCGCGCGGGCAGTCCGGCCTGGGCCGGTGGGGTTCAGCAGCATTGGGTTGGCCCTCTTGCCTCGGCGCCGCAATTTTTGCGGCATTGGAATCCGGCGCGGGGGGGCACCGGATGCGAGGACATGATCCCACCTTGCCATTGCCCAGTGATGAATCCACCGGGCAATGAATCGCCGCGATCAGGCCGGTAGCAGCAGCCCCCGGAGCCGGGACAGCATGGCCAGGGCCGGCTCGCCCAACTCCTCCTCCGGCCCAGCCACATCCGCCACCGTCGCCAGGGCGCGGCGGCGGTCCTCGGCGGTGGCCAGCAGCTTCACCAGCGTGTCGAAGGCCTCGCCCGGCGCCATTTCCACCACCACGGTCTGTTCCCGGATCAGCGCCTGGCGGGCGGAGGCGGTGAGCTGCGCGAAGGGCTCCTCCGTCGTCAGCAGGGCGTTGGAGCGTGCCAGCCGGTTGCGCCGCACGCCGCCGCGGGCCTTGGCGAGCAGGATCATCATCCGCACCACCGCTTCCGCATAGCCACCTTCCGCCACCCGATCCAGCGCCGCGCGCACATCCGGCGTTTCGCCCGCCAGTTCCGGCGGCACATCGATGGTGGGTAGCTCGGAGGCGACGTTGAGCGCGGACAGGGTGCCGTAGACCGCGTGGAAGGCGGTTTCCTGCATGGAATCGCGCCAGTCGCGCCAGGAATCGATGCTGCGCTCGACGCTGTCGGCCCAGGCGCGTTCCATGGCGACGAAGGGGTTGTCGGGTGCCACCGGCTGGCGGTTCGCGCGCACCAGGTCGGCCATGGCGCCGAGCGGCTTCATCATCGGGTTGGCGTCGCTCACCAGGTAGCGGCGCGCCCGCATCGGGTTCATCTGGCGGCGCAGCTCGGCCGATTCCTCGGTGGCGAATTGGCGCACGATGGGGCTGGCGAACAGATCGTAGATCATCTGGTTCAGCGCGGAGATGCGCGCCACGGCCGGAAACGCCTCATTCTCCGCATCGGCGGAGAACACGCGGATATCGGCCACGGTCTTTTCCACCAGCTCCACCTGATAGCCGGTGTTCAGCCCGCTGCCGGCGGTGCCGGTGATGCGGAGTTCGTAAAGGCCGGGCGCCACGCTCTCGATCAGGTCGAGCGTATTGGCGATTTCCGTGTGTTCCTTGTTCGCCACCTTGCCGGAGACGAAGATGCCGAGATGGCCGATCTCGTCATGCACCAGGTAGATGATGGTCTGGCCGAGGGTCTTGATCTCCTGCTCGTCGCGATAGACGTCCGCGATCCAGCGCAGCGCCTGGCCGGGCGGGGTGATGTTGTCGCCGGCCGAGGCGAAGATCACGATCGGCGATTTCACCGAGCGCATGTTGAAGGATGCGCCCTTGCCGGCGGAGATCTCGCCGCGGGCGAATTTGTCGCCGATGAACAGGTTCTCGACGATCCAGCGGATCTCGTCGCGGGTCATCAGGAAGTAGCCGCCCCACCAGCGCTCGAACTCCAGGAAGCGCTCGGCCTCGGAGTCCACCTTCTCGTACAGGTTGTAGTATTTTCGGAACTTGGTGTTGCCGGGGGACAGGCTCTCGAAGTTGGAGACCAGGTTCGCGCCGTCGAAGGTGCCATTGCCGAGATCGGCCAGCAGCGCCGCGGGCCAGGACCCGCCGGCGAGGCCGCCAGTATAGCGCATCGGGTTGCGGCCCTTCTCGCCGGCCCAGTAGGACAGCGGCGCGCCGTTCAGCACCAGCGGGCCGGTCAGCTCAGGTTCGGACGCGCCGAGCATCATCACCGCCCAGCCGCCCTGGCAATTGCCGATGACCACCGGGCGCTGCGCCTCCGGGTGCAGCTCATGGATCTTGCGGAGGAAGATCGCCTCGGCCTCGGTGATGTCGAGGATGGTCTGGCCCGGCTCCGGGTCCCGGAAGAAGATCACGAAATAGACGGGATGGCCGCGGCGGAGCGCGACGCCCACCTGGCTGTCCGATTTGAAGCCGCCGATGCCCGCGCCATGGCCAGCGCGCGGGTCGATGATGACGAAGGGGCGCATGGCCGGATCGGCCTCCCGCACCCCCTCCGGCGGCTTGATGCGGACCAGGGCGTAGTTGCAGCGGCGCGGCAGGTGCCGGCCATCCACCACCATGTCCCATTCGAAGATCAACACCGGCGGGCAGCCGGCCTTCTCATGCGCGGTGAAGTCGTTGCCGGCCTGGCGCATCGTGTCCCAGAACAGGACGGAACGCTGCGAGGCATCCACTGCATAGGCCATGGCATCGGCCATCAGCGCGAAGGGCGAGCGGCCGAAGAAGGCGGAGCCGGTGGGGCCGGCGCCATCCATCACCTGGGGTGGGGCCAGCGCCGGGGCCATGGCGGCCATCTGCTTGCGGGCAACCTCACCCATCGCATGGGCCTGTTCCACGAAGCGGGTCAGGGCCTCAGTACCCCTGGCCATCAGCTCGCGCCCGGGGGGCGGGGTCTGCGCGTTCATCCGGTGCATCCTTGGATCGCCACTTTGGCGGCGCAGCATAGCGGGAAATGATGAACGGGGCACGCGGGGAAATCTTTCCCCTATTCCAGCCGCGCCCCCGCCGGCACCGCCATCCCCCGTTGCACCGCTGGCCGCTCACCCATCCGGCTGAACCAGGCGGCCAGATTCGGCGTCCCATCCAGCGTCCGCCCCGCCCAGCCATGCTTCGCCACCCAGGGATAGGCCGCGATATCGGCGATGGAGCAGGTGGCGCCGGCCAGATACGGCGCCTGCGCCAGCCGCGCATCCAGCAGTCGATAGACCCGGTCCACCAAAGCGGTGGTATGGGCGCGGGCGGCTTCCGGCTTCTCAGGCGCCAGTTCAGTCCAGTGATGCGCCTGGCCGGTAAAGGGGCCGAGCGAGGTCAGCGCCACCATCAGCCAGGACAGGGTGGTGGCCCGATCCTCCCCCAGCAGCAGGCCGTGGCGCTCCGCCAGATGCAGCAGGATGGAGCCGCTTTCGAAGATCGGGCGCCCATCCTCCACCAGGATGGGGATTTTTCCGTAGGGGTTCAGCGCCAGGATCTCGGGCGCGAATTGCTGGCGGGCGCGGATGTTCACGCCGGTCACGCCGTATTCCAGGCCGCATTCCTCCAGCATGATGGAGACGCGCTGGGAATTGGGCGTCGCCCAGCCGTAGAAATGCCGCATGGACCAGTCCCCTCAGGCGGGCCGCTTCTCCCGCGCATTCCGCAGCAGGGCGATGCCGCGATAGATGCCGTGCACCATCTTCGAATAGGGCAGCACCACGAACAGCGCGAGCACCAGGCCGAAATGCAGCGCCAGCATGATGCCCATGGCGCCGGTGTGGCGGATGGCCAGCAGCAGCAGCCCGGTGGAGCCGATCAGGAACAGCAGGCCGAGCAGCGCATACTCGCCCCCCATCAGCTTCCGCGCCACCGGCGCCGGGTCCGTCACGGTCTTCACCCAGAGCAGCCCTGCCGTGCCGATGCACAGCAGCACGCCGCCCCAGGTGCCGAGCTGGACGGGCAGGGACAGGAAGGCATGCGGCGAATGCCAGCCGAATACGTGGTGGTACACCGCACCCGTGCTGGTGGCGGCGAAGCACAGCATGAAGCCGAAGAACATCGCCTGGTGCAGCCAGCGCCGATGCTGGGCGAAGCTGTCGTCGAAATCATTGCAGCCATGCCCGCCGCCGCCGAGGTTCCGCAGCGTCAGCACATCCACCGCCGCATCCACCGCCGGCTGTGGCTGGAAGCTGCCGCCCATGCCGCCGGTGCCGCGCCAGTAGCGATAGGCGCCCATGGCCATTGCGACCACCGCGAAGCCGAAGCTGGCGCCGGCCAGCAGGTTGATCAGCCAGAGCGGGATGATGCGGAAGAAGGCGCCGGTGCCAGTCTGGGCGGAGAACAGTACCGCCGGATCGCGCAGCGCCACCGTCAGCACCAGCGCCAACGTCACGAAAATGGTCGTCGCCGCCACCAGCAGCGTGCCGTTGCGGTCGAACAGCTTGCCCATGCCGGTGGGCCAGGCGAATTCGGCGTAGCTTTCCTGCCGCACCGTCGCGAAGGTCGCCGGGATGTTGATGCCGAAGGCATGCGGCGGCGCGTACTGGCAGGCGTGGAAGCAGCCCTTGCAGTTGTGGCAAAGGTTGGCGAGGTGGGTCAGGTCCGCCTTCTCGAATTCCCGCCGCGCGGCCATGGCCGGGAAGACGGCGCAATAGCCCTCGCAGTAGCGGCAGGCATTGCACACTGCCATCTGGCGGCGGGCATCCTGGTAGGCGTCCGATTCGATCTCGGTCGCTTCCTGCAACAGCAGGTCGAGCTTGCTCATTTCAGTTGCGGACATGGCGCGCCGCCTCCTCACCGGCCAGCCGCCCGAAGACGGTGCCGAGGGTCATACCGAAGCCGGCCAGGTAGCCCTGGCCCAGGATATTGCCGGACATGATCTCGCCGCTGGCGAACATGTTGGCGGAGGGCTTGCCATCCGCCATCAGCACCCGCGCCTTGTCGTTCACCTTCACGCCGAGGAAGGTGAAGGTGATGCCGGGTCGCAGCGGGTAGGCGTAGTAGGGCGGCGTGTCGATGCGCCGCGCCCAGTGGCTTTTGGGTGGGACGAGGCCCTCCGTCCGGCAATCATCCGGCACCATGGGCTGGAAGGTGCCGGGGCGGACGGCGGCGTTGAAATCGGCGACCACCTTTTCCAGCTTGCCGGCATCGAAGCCGGCCTGGGCGGCAATCTCCGCGATGCTGTCGGCCTTGTAGGGCGGATAGACGCTGGGCAGAAAGTTCATCACCGCCTTGCTGTCGGTGACGGCCAGCGCGATCTGGTCGGGCTGCTGGGCTATCAGGCGGCCCCAGATGGCGTAGCGCTTCGGCCAGACATCCTCGCCCTCATCGTAGAAGCGCTTCACATCGCGGTTCACCACCAGGCTGAACGGCACGCAATCCAGCCGCATGGCCAGGCCGCCATCCTCCATCGGGGCGCGGGCGTCATTGGCCACGGCGTGGAACTGGGTGGGGTCGCCCACCTGCTGCACGCCCTGCGCCAGCAGATCCTTCAGCACCGCGCCCTGGGCATAGGGGGTGCCGCGGATCTGGAAATTATCGGCCGCATCGCCCCAATACTCCCGCAGCCAATTGCGATTGGCCTGAAAGCCGCCGCTGGCCGCGACCAGCGCCTTGAAGCGGATGCGCTGCGGAAAGCCGCAATGGGAGATGATGGCCTCGCTGGCGAAGCCGTCATCCACCTGGATGTGGTGCACCTCCGTATCCGTCAGCGTGACGATGCCGAGCTTCGCCGCCTCCCGGTACAGCGCATTCACCAGCGCCTTGCCGCCGCCGAGGAAGAAGGCGTTGGTGCGGGACAGGGACAGCGTGCCGGAGAGCGAGGGCTGGAACACCACGCCGCAGCTCGCCAGGAAATCCGGCGCGTGCTGGCTGGCGCGGATGCACATCCGGGCGAGGTCCTCATTCGTCTTGCCGCCGGTGACGCGGTTGAGGTCGTCCCAGTACTCCTCCTCCAGGTAGCTGTCGGTCAGCACCTTGGTGGGCTCGGGATGCAGCGCGCGGAGGTTGCGGGTGTGGCGCGAATTGCCGCCGCGCATCGGCGGCGGGGAGGCTTCGCACAGGATGACGGAGGCGCCGGCCCGGCGCGCGGTGATGGCGGCACAGAGCGCGGCATTGCCGCCGCCGACCACCAGCACGTCATAAAGGCGCGCGAAATCCGGCACTGTTGGGTTCTCCCGTGGAACTGGCGCATTCTTGTATCCACTCGTATCCACTGATGTCCAGTCGGTTGTTCCATTCCGCGAGCCGCCTGCGCTACACCCCTGGCATGGACCAGCCGCCCCCGCCTCGTGATCTCGGCCAGGAAGCCTATGGCCGCATCCGCGCCGCCATTCGCGAAGGTGCGCTGGCGCCCGGCTTTCGGGTGACGGAGACGGACCTCGCCGCCCGCTTCGGCGTCTCCCGCACCCCGGTCCGGCAGGCCATCGCGCGGCTGGAGTCGGAGGGGCTGCTGACCCACGAACCGCGCCGCGGCCTGAGCGTGACCCGCCCGGACCACCAGCAGGTGGTGGAACTGTACGTGATGCGGGAGGAGCTGGAGGGCGCCGCCGCGCGCCTCGCCGCCCAGCACGCCAGCCCGACCGAGATCGGCGCCATGGCCGAGCTGATCGCCAGCGAACCGGCTCTGTTCACCGATGCGCGCGCCCTGGCCGAGACCAACCAGCGCCTCCACGGCCTGTTGTACCTCGCCGCCCACAACCGCTACCTGCTGCGCAGCCTTGAGCTGATTTCCGCCACCATGGCCCTGCTGCCCAGCCTGCTGACCGTAGCCGGGCGGGCGGAGGCGGCGCATGCCGAGCACCAGGCGATCCTCGCCGCGCTGCGGGCACGCGATGGCGCGGCGGCGGAGGCCGCCAGCCGTGCCCATGCCCAGGCGGCACAGCGCCACCGTCTGGCCTGGCTGGTGCGGACCGTGGGCGTGCCCTTCGCCGCACCGGGCGCGGATTGACGGCACAGGCCGGAACTCCGGCCTCGCCGCGGGGTTCTGCTCGCCCATAATCCGGAGCGAAACATGAGCCGCGGCTTCCCCTCCATGACGGCCCTGCTGGGCGTGCTGGCCGTCCTCGGCTACCAGAATCGCGACAAGCTTTCCGAAATGCTGAACGGCGCCAAGGGTGCGGGCGGGCAGGCGCCGGCTGGGCAGGGCGGGCTTCAGGGCATGCTGGGCGGATTGCTCGGCGGCAGCGCGGCCTCCGGCGGGCTGAGTGGCGGGCTGCGGGACCTGCTGGACCGCTTCCGCCAATCCGGCGAGGGCGAGACGGCCGAGTCCTGGGTTCGCCAGGGCCCGAACCAGGATTTGGCGCCCGATCGCCTCGAACGCGCCATTGGCGCCGAGACCCTGGATGAATTGACCCGCCAGACCGGCCTTTCGCGCCAGGAACTGCTGGCCCGGCTGGCCCGCGACCTGCCGAAGACGGTGGACGAGTGCACCCCCGGCGGCTGCCTGCCGGACGAGGAGCCGCCGCGCCGGGCGTAAGTAGCCGTCTGGCTTCAGGCTACTTCCTGGAACTGCAAGGCGGCGAGGCGGGCATAGAGCCCGCCCGCCCGCACCAGCGCGTCATGCGTGCCCACCGCGACGATGCGCCCGGCTTCCATCACCACGATCCGGTCGGCCTTCCGCACCGTGGCCAGGCGATGCGCCACCACCAGCGTGGTGCGGCCCTGGGACAATGCCTCCAGCGCCCTCTGCACCGATTGCTCGGATTCCGCATCCAGCGCGCTGGTCGCTTCATCCAGCAGCAGGATGGGCGGGTCGCGCAGGATGGCGCGTGCGATGGCGATGCGCTGGCGCTGGCCGCCCGAAAGCGTCACGCCGCGGGCGCCGAGATGGGTGGCGTAGCCCTGCGGCAGCTTGCGGATGAACTCATCCGCCGCCGCGGCCACCGCGGCCGCTTCCACCTCCGCATCCGAGGCACCAAGGCGGCCGTAGCGGATGTTCTCCGCGACGGAGGTGGAGAAGATCGCCGGGTCCTGCGGCACCAGCCCGAGGCGGCCGCGCAGCGCCGCGGGGTCCGCCTGCGCCACATCGACCCCATCCACCAGCACGCGGCCAAATTGCGGGTCGTAGAAGCGCAGCAACAGCTGGAACACCGTGGTCTTGCCGGCGCCGGAGGGGCCGACCAGCGCCACCGTCTCCCCCGGCTCCACCACCAGGGAGAAATCCTCAAGCGCGTTCTGGGCGGGGCGGGTGGGGTAGGCGAAGTGGATGTTCTCGAAGGCGACGCGCCCCTGCGCCGGCTCCGGCAGCGCCGTGGGTCTCGCCGGGACGGGAATGTCCGGGCGGGCGGCGAGCAGTTCCAGCAGCCGGTCCGCGGCCGCGCCGGCGCGCTGGATCTCGCCCCACAGCTCGCTCATCGAGGCGCCGGAGGAAGCCAGCAGCACGGCGTAGAAGACGAAGGCGGTCAACTCGCCCCCCGTCATCCGCCCTGCCACCACGTCATGCCCGCCGACCCAGAGGCTGAAGGTGATGGCGCCGAAGCCCAGCAGGATCACCGCCAGGATCAGAAAGCCGCGGGAGGCGATGCGCCGCAGCGCCGCGGCGACCGAGCCTTCCACCTCGCGCGAAAAGCGCCGGCGGTCTTCCGGCTCATGGGTGAAGGCCTGCACGATCCGAAGGCCGTTCAGTGCCTCCTCCGCCGTCGCCGCCAGATCCGCCACGCGTTCCTGCGCCACCTTGGACAGGCGGCGTTCGCGCCTTCCGAACACCACCAGCGGCACGATCACCAGCGGCAGCACGGCCAGCACGATGCCGGCCAGCTTGGCGCTGGTCGCCAGCAGCATGGCCAGCGCGCCGAGGCCGGTCAGCGTGTTGCGCAGCCCCATGGAGATGGCGGAGCCGATGAGCGATTGCAGCAGCGCCACATCCGCCGTCATGCGGGACAGGATGTCGCCGGTGCGCGCCGTCTCGAAATAGCTGGGCGACAGCGACAGCACATGGTTGAAGACCCGCCGCCGCAGGTCGGCGGCCACCCGCTCCCCCAGCCAGGACACCAGGTAGAAGCGTGCGGAGGTCGCGACCGCGAGCAGCGCCACCACGCTGCCCATGAAGATCGCCGCCTGGTCCAGCGCCGTGGCGCCGCCGGCGAAGCCATTGTCGATCAGATGCCGCAGACCCTGGCCCAGCGCCAGCGTCAGGCCGGATGCCGCAATCAGCGCAAAGCCGGCAGCGAGGGCGCGGGAGAGGTAGGGCCGCAGATGCGGCAGCAGCAACCCCAGGGAGGCGACGGGTGCGGCAGCGGGCGGGCGGGGGGAGGGGTCGGTCGTCACCCCCGGTAAATGCGCCCCGCTCCGCCGTTCCGCAACCGCGCCGCGATCCCCCCTGGGCTACTCCATGAACCCGGGCTCCAGGAAGCGCGGGATCATCAGCGCCATGTCGGGCCAAAGGATCAGCAGGATCAGCACCAGCAACATCGGCACCAGCATGATGATCACATCCTTCAGCACATCCACCAGCCGCAGTCCCGCGATGGAACAACAGATCAGCAGGCATAGCCCATAGGGTGGCGTCACCAGCCCGAAGGCGAGGGAGACGATGCTGATCATCGCGAAATGCACGGGGTGGATGCCTGCCGCCGCCGCAATCGGCTGCAGGATGGTGCCGACGATGATGATGGCCGGGATCGCATCCAGGAAGCAGCCCACCACCAGGAAGGTGGCGGCGATGAAGAACCCGGCTGCGATCGGACCCATATCCCAGGCAGAAACGCCGGCCAGCAGCGCCTGCGGAATCTGATAGAAGGCCATCAGCCAGCCAAAGACGCTGGCGGTGCCGACGCAGAACAGCGTGATGGCGGCGAAGCGGCCGGTGCGGCTGAAGGCGTCATACAGCGCGCGCATGTCCATCTTGCGATAGACCAGCAGCGACAGCGCCAGCGCGTAGAGCACCGCTATGCAGGCGGCTTCCGTGGGCGTGAACCAGCCGAAGATCTTGCCGCCGATGATGATGAAGGGCGTCATCAGGGCGGGGATCGAGATGAACAGCGCGTAGGCGAGTTCGCTCCAGCTCGCCTTGGGGTAGGTCGGGTAGTTGCGGATCTTCGAATAGACGTGGACGGTGCCCATCTGCGACATCGCCAGCATCAGCCCGGGCAGGATGCCCGCCAGGAACAGTGCGCCGATCGAGGTGGTCAGCACGCCGCCCCAGACGATCATCAGGATCGAGGGCGGGATGACCACGGCGAGCACGGAGGACACCGCCGTGATGGCGACCGAGAAGCTCGGCGAATAGCCTTCCTTGATCTGCGCCTCAATGAAGACGCGCCCCTGGCTCGCGGCATCCGCGGTGGAACTGCCGGAGATGCCGGCGAAGAACACGGACAGCACCACGTTGATCTGCGCCAGCCCGCCCGGAAGGTGCCCGACCATGGAGCGTGACAGCGTGACCAATCGGTCCGTGATGCCGCCCGCGGTCATCAGGTTGGCGGCCAGCAGGAAGAAGGGCACCGCCAGCAGGATGAAGGAATTGTAGGAGTTGAACGTCTCCTGCACCAAGATCATCGGCCAGAGGCGGTCTTCCAGGATGAAGGCCGGCAGGCAGGCGATGCCCAGCGAGACCGCCACCGGCACGCGCAGCGCCAGCAGGGCGAAGAAAATACCGAACATGATCCACGCGGCTTCGCCCGTGGCCAACACATTGCCGCCCATTAGGACTCCGCCTTCTCACCGTGCAGCAGGATCTGCAAATCGTCCCACACACGTTCACCGGCGAAGATCACCCAGGTGACGCCGGCGATCGGCCAGGCCATGTGAATCGTCCAGAGCGGCAGTTCTGCCAGCTCGCTGATCCGGAACCAGGCGGTATCGGTGAATTCCCAGCCATAGACGATGAAGACGTAGGCGAGGCCGAGCACGAACAGCGAAGCCAGGATGTCCATCGCCGCCTTGGCGCGACCGCGCAGGTTGTGGAACAGGTCCACGTTGAAATGCGTACCCTCCCGCACCCCGATCATGCCGCCGATCATGATCATCCAGACCAGCAGGAAGCGTGACAGCTCCTCGGTCCAGATGTAGCGCGGAATCCATTCCACGAAGCGCGCGAAGATTTGCATCGTCACCGGCAGGATGATGGCGACGACCGTCAGCACCAGCAGGATTTCGAGTATTCGCGCATAGATCGCGGTGATGCGGCGGAACAATCCGCGCGCGCCTTGGGGCGGCATGCGGGTGGGTATCCTTCGCTTGTGGGGATTTTGTCAGGAAGGGCGGGGCGCACATGGCGCCCCGCCCGGGTACTCAGGAGGTCAGTGCGTTGATGGCGGAGAAGATGCGATCGGCATCGATCTCCTTCGCATAGGCTTCCATCACCGGCGCAACGGCGGCGTTCATCTCGGCGCGCTGGGTGAAGGCAACCTTCTTGAGGCGGCCGGCCGATTCCAGTGCCGTGATCTTCGCCGCGTCCTCGCTGCTCTCGGCATTGCGGCCGAAGACGCCGGCCTCGCGGCCTGCGCGACGGATCGCTTCCTGCAGCGGCGCCGGCAGGCGGGACAGGGTCTGGGCGGAGAAGCAGAGCGGCCGCACGGTGATGGCGTGTTCCGTCATGATCAGGTTCGGCCCGACCTCGTAGAACCGCATCTGCTCGACACCCGCGGCCTCGTTCTCACCGGCCTGGATGACGTTGTTCTGGATGGCGTTGTAGACCTCGTTATAGGCGATGACCTGCGGCGCCATGCCGATCGCCTGGAAGGTGCGCGACCAGATCGGCGCGCCCTGCACGCGGATGCGGAGGCCGCGCAGTTCGGCCATGTTGGACGCCGGGCGGTTCGAGAAGATGTTGCGCGTGCCGCCGCCGGCATAGCCGATCAGCGCGACGCGGGCGCGGCGCTCCACCTCGTCCGAGACGGGCTTCAGCATGTCCCCGTCCAGCACCTTGTTCCAATGCGCCAGGTCACGGAACAGGAAGGGCGCGTCGATGAACGGCGCGGCGCGGCTGAAGGTGGACATGTGCGCCGGGCTGACGATGGCGAAATCAACCGCGCGGCCGGCCGACATATACTCGAAATACTGCTTTTCCAGCCCGAGCGAGCTGTTCAGGTGCCAGACGAAATTCACCGGGCGGCCATAATATTCCTGCACCTTCGTGGCGAAGTGCTTCATGGCGCGCGTGAAGACGTGTTCCTCGTTGAACTGGCTGGCGCCGTTCAGCGTGATCGGTGCCTGGGCGCGGGCCACATGCGGCGTGGCAAGAAGGCCGGTTGCGGCGGCGATGCCGCCGAGCAGGGCACGACGTTCCATGGATGATTTCCCCTCTGGTTACGGGTCGAATGCCCGGTTGCCTACGCAGCTTAACCCGGTCCCGCGGCGCTGGAAACTGCCCAGTTACCCGGGCGCTAGCACCCAGCGCAGGATGTGCCGGGCGACCAGGCACGTCTCCCCCTTCTGGTTCACGACCATGCAGGCGGCCTCCGACCGGCCCCGCGCCGCGTCCAGCATCTCCACCCGGTAGTGTGCCGCCAGCACATCGCCGATGAAGACCGGCGCGAGGAAGCGCACCCGGTCATACCCGAGGGAAACCGGCACGCCCGCGCAGCCCGCGGCGATGGCGCGATGCGCGATTTCGGAGGCCGTGGCGGACAGCACGCCGAGCACCAGGGCGCCATGGGCGATACGCTGCCCGAAGGAGGTGGTGGCGGCATAGGCGGCGTCCACATGCAGCGGGTCGTGGTCGCCGGTGATTTCCGCCGTCAGCAGCAGGTCGCGCTCCGTCACCGTCTTGGTGAAGCGCGCCTCCGCCCCGATTTCCAGGCCGAGGCTCATAGCTCGGCCAGGCGGGGGGAAGCGGGCTTGGCAGGACGGCCGGCGATATGGGCGGCCAGGCCGATCTTCGCTTCCGCAAACAGCCGCGCCTCCATCTCCCGCAGATCGGGCGCGATGGCGGGGCGGAACGCCATGCGGCCGCAGACCTCTTCCACCGTCAGGCCGGGTGCGATTTCCGTCAGTTCCGGGCCGGACTCGCCAAGGCGGAAGACGGCCGCTTCCGTCACATACAGCACCGCTTGGCCGCGTTCGCGGGCGAAGGCGCCGGAAAAGGTGATTTGCTCCACCTGCGCCACCGCCTTCGGCTTGCCGCCGGCGGTCAGCGTGCCGCCGAAGATCACGCGCTGCGCGTTCTGGCTGATGTTGATGAAGCCACCCGGCCCGATGATGCGCCCGCCGAAGCGGGAGACGTTCACATTGCCCGCCGCGTCGAACTCCGCGAAGGACAGGAAGGCGAGGTCGAGCCCGCCGCCATCGTAGAAATCGAACTGGTAGGGCTGGTCCACCGTGGCGTCCGGATTCATCGCGGCACCGGCTTCTCCGCCCGAGGCCGGGGCACCGCCGATATTGCCCTGTTCATTGGTCAGGCAGATGGCATCCAGGCAGCCTTCCTCCGCCGCCACATTGGCGATGCCGGTGAAGATGCCGGAGCCGAGGTTGCAGATGGCGCCGGGGAACAACTCCAGCGTGCCGCGCCGTGCCACCACCTTGCGGGCATCGAGCTTGAGGCGCGGAATGTCATCCAGCGGGATGCGGAACTCGCCGGAATAGGACGGCGAGTAGGGGGTCAGGAAAGTCTGTTCCTGATCGGGCGCCACCACCACCAGATCCACCAATATGCCGGGGATCTTCACCATCTTGGGGTGCAGGCTGCCGCGGCGGACCATGCGCTTGACCTGCACCACGACAATGCCGCCGCAACGCTTCGTCGCCTGCGCCTCGGACAGCATTTCGAGCGTCACCGCCTCCTGCTCCATGGAGACGTTGCCGTCTTCGTCCGCCGTGGTGCCGCGCAGGAAGGCGATGTCGACGTGGTAGGGCTTGAAGAACAGCATTTCCTCGCCGCGCAAAGTCACTAGCTCCACCAGGTCCTCCTTCGCGGAGGGGGATTGGCGGCCGCCGCCGAGGCGCGGATCGACGAAGCTGTGCAGGCCGGTCTTGGTAAACAGGCCCATGCGGCCTGCGGCCATTTCGCGCATCAACTGGCTGAGCGCGCCCTGCGGCAGGGACCAGGCCTCGATCTCATCGGCCAGCGCCATGGCGCCGATCGGCGGGCTGTTCACATAGCTGCCGGCGATGTTGCGGCGCAACAAACCCTTCTGCGCAAGGTGACCCAGGCCGCGAGTGCCGCCATCACCCACGCCCACCGGATGCAGCGCCGTAATGCCTCGCGGTGCGCCCGAGTCGCGAAAACGGGTACCGAGCGCCGCCAGCAGCGCATCCGGCACGGCATGCCCGCCGCCGGAGCCGCCGATCAGCAGCGTATCGCCATCCTGCACCAGCGATGCCGCCTGTTGCGCCGTGACCTTGCGCATTGCGCCCGTTTCCCCAACCGTGTTGCCACCAGTCTAGCGGCGCGGTGCGTGGGAGGAAACGGGATGGAGGACGGCCAGGTGACGCTGGAGGTGACGGATGGCGTGGCGGTGCTGACGCTCGACCGCCCGGCCAAGCACAACGCCATCACGAATCCGATGGCCGCCCAGCTCGCCGCCCATGCGCAGGCCATCAATGCCGATGAGGCTGTACGCGCGGTGCTGCTGCGCGGCGCTGGGACGCGGGCCTTCTGCGCGGGGATGGACCTGCGCGCCATCGAGGCGTTCCGTACCGCCTGGGATTTCCGGCATCGGCCGGACTACCCCGGCGCCGTGCGCGCCATCCGCAAGCCGGTGGTCGCCGCCATCAAGGGCTGGGCGCTGGGCGGCGGGTTCGAGCTGGCGCTGGCCGCCGACATCCGCATCGCCGCCGAGTCCAGCCGCATTGGCTTTCCGGAAGTGACGCGCGGCTGGGTTGGGGGTGGCGGGGCCTCCCAGATGCTGCCGCGCGTGGCGGGATTCGGCCAGGCGATGCGCCTGCTGCTGACCGGCGAGCAGATCGACGGCGCGGAGGCGCTGCGCCTGCGGCTGGTGGAACAGCTCGTGCCCGATGAGGCGCTGGAAGATGCGGCGCGGGCGCTGTGCGCCCGGCTGGCGGCGCTCAGCCCCGTGGCCGTGCAGGCGGTGAAGGCGGCGGTGCGGCAATCGCTGGAGGCGCCGCTGACGGCGGGCCTCGCCTATGAGAACGAGATGAACGTGCTGTGCCTGGCAGCCATGCGGGAAGGAACGGTACGATGATCGGCATTGGAATTGTCGGGCTGGGCATGGCGACCCAGCCGCACATGCTGGCGATCCGGGACCTGGAGGAAGCCGGTACCGCGCGGCTGATCGGCGGCCTCTCCCCCAGCGCGGAACGGCGCGAAGGTTTTGCCCAGCGCTGGAAGGCGCCGGTCTTCGACAGCCAGGAGGCGCTGCTGGCGGCGCCGGGGCTGGACCTGGTGCTGGTATTGACGCCGCCGGGCGCGCATCTGCCGGTGGTACGGGCGGCGGCGGCTGTGGGCAAGCACCTGCTGGTGGAGAAGCCGCTGGAGCGCAGCGTGGCGGAGGGCACGGCGCTGGTGCAGGCGGCGCGGGATGCCGGGGTGACGCTCGGCGTCGTGTTCCAACACCGCTTCCGCCCGGCCGCGCTGCGGCTGAAGCAGGCGGTGCAGGCGGGCGAACTCGGCACGCTGCTATCCTGCTCCGCATCCATCCGCTGGTGGCGCGATGCGGCCTATTTCGCACAGACCGGGCGGGGTACAAAGGCGCGCGATGGCGGCGGCGTGCTGCTGACCCAGGCGATCCACACGATGGATCTTCTGCTGCACGTCGCCGGCCCGCTGGCGCGCGTCGGGGCCCTGGCCAAGACCAGCGGGCTGCGCGCCATCGATACGGAGGACATGGCCTGCGCCGCGCTGCAATTCACCAGCGGCGCGATCGGCTCGCTGGATGCGACGACGGTGGCGGAACCAGGCTACCCCGAGCGCGTCGAGATCGCCGGCACCGGCGGCAGCGCGTCCCTTGTTGCGGAACGGCTGGAGTTGCACGTGAAGGGCCGCAAGGTAGAGATCCTGGAGGGCGCCATGGCCGGCGGTGGCGGCGCCGACCCCATGGCCTTCGACCACAGCCCGCACCGCGCCATGATCGCCGAGATGTGCGCCGCCATCACGGAGCGCCGCGCGCCGACCAATGACGGCGCCACCGGCCTGCCCGTGCTGCACGCCATCGAGGCGATTCTGCGTAGCTCGGAATCAGGCGCCTTCGTCGACCTGTAGCGTATGGACCATGAGGTCGTTCTCCCCCTTCTGAACGACCTCACGGCGCTGGTTGGTGAGCGCGAAATCCATGGTGACGATGCCGCGCGCCGGATTCTTCGTCAGCCGCTTGGACAGCAGGGTGATCCGGGCCGCGATGCGGTCCCCCACCAGGATCGGACCCGCAAAAGACCAGCGCCAGGACAGCGACACGATCGCCGCGAATTTTTGCGGCGCGCGGTTTTTCAACCCGTCGCACAGCGCCAGCCCCAGCAAGCCATGTGCGACGCGGCCGGGATAGCCCAGGCCGCGGGCATAATCATCATCCATGTGGATGTCGAAGAAATCGCCGGTCAGACCGGCGAAGGCGATGATGTGGGCTTCCGTCACCGTGATGCCGCCCGTCTCAATGACCAGGCCGGGTTCCACCTGTTCATAGCGCAGCAGCGCAGGATCGATTTTCATAGGCGGTGCATGTGCAGGCCGCCGTCGATGTGGAAGGCATCGCCGGTGGAGAAGGGAATGGCGCCGGTGACCAGTGCGGCGATGGCGCGGCCCACATCCTCCGGCTCGCCCCAGCGCTTCACCGGGGAAAGGCCCTCGGCGATGCGCTGGTCGTAGCGCGCGGTCACGGCGGCCGTCATGTCCGTGCGGATCACGCCGGGGCGGATGTCGTAGACCGGCACGCCTTCCTCCGCCATGCGCACGGCGAAGCAGCGCGCCACCATGCTGACGGCGATCTTGCTGGCGCTGTATTCCGTTCGATCGGCGCTGACCAGCGCGGCATTGGCGGAGGAGATGAAGACCAGCGAACGATTGCCGCGCACCGGCGCGCCCGCGGCCACCATCCGCCGCGCCACGTGTTGGGAGACGAAGAAGGGCGCGCGGGTGTTAATGTCCAGGCAGCGATCCCAGGATTCCGGCGAGACCTCCAGCAAATCGCCGCGCTGCATGGCGCCGACGCCGGCATTGTTCACCAGCACCTCCACCCCGCCCCAGATCTGCCATGCCCAGTCGACGAGAAGCTCGATCTGGCCGAGGTCCGACACGTCGCAGAGATGCCAGGCGAAGCGCCCGCCTTCCGCCTCCACCGCCTGCGCCGTCTCATCGAACCCGTCCGCGCCAATATCGCAGCCGAGCACATCATAGCCCTTGGCGGCCAGCGCCACGCAGGCGGCCCGGCCGATGCCACGGCGTGCGCCGGTGACGAGTGCGACGGGGCGCGTCACGACAAAATCTCGCGTGCCATGATGACCCTCTGGATCTGGTTGGTGCCTTCGTAGATCTGCGTGATCTTGGCGTCGCGATACAGCCGCTCGACCGTCACGCCGCGAATGTAGCCAGTGCCGCCATGAATCTGTACGGCATCCGCGGTGCGAGCCACGGCGGCGTCACTGGCGAAGCATTTCGCCATGCTGGCCTCCAGTGTCACGCGGCGGCCTTCATCCATGCCCTGCGCGGCATCGCGCACCAGCAGCCGCGCCGCATGCGCGTCCTTCGCCATGTCCGCGATCAGGAAGCGGATGGCCTGCTGTTCCGCGATCGGCTTGCCGAATTGCACGCGCTGCTTGGCGTAGCTCACGCTTTCCTCCAGCGCGCGTTGCAGGATGCCGAGCGCCAGCGCGGCGATGCCGATGCGGCCCTTGTCCAGCACCGACATCATCATGTGGAAGCCGCGCCCCTCCGGCCCCAGCAATGCATCTCCCGGCAGCCGGACATCGGAAAAACGCAACCCACCGACCGGCGAAGCCCGCTGGCCCATCTTGTGTTCCGCGCGCAGCCGCTCCACCCCCGGCGCGTTGAGGTCGGCCAGGAAGATCGACATGCCCCGATGGCCCGCCGCCGGGTCGGTCCGCGCCAGCACCGCGGCGAAATCCGCGCGCGGGGCCATGTGAATCCACATCTTTTCGCCGTTCAGCACCCAATCCGTGCCGTCCCGCCGCGCGGTGGTCTTGAGGTTGGCGAGGTCCGATCCGGCTTCCGCCTCGGTCAGCGCATAGGCGCAGCTTGTCTCGTAGCGCAGCAGCGGCGTCAGGTAACGCGCCTGTTGCGCCGGCGTACCGTGCTCGGACAGCAGCGTGCCGAGCAACTCCACCAGCCCCACCTGGTCCGCCACGCTGGCATAGCCGCGGGACAGTTCCTCCATGACGATGGCATAGGCCTGCACGCCGGCCTCCGCGCCGCCCAGCGCCTCCGGCACCGTGATGCCGAGCAGGCCAAGCTGGCCCAGCGCGCGGTAGATATCCGCCGGGAAGCTTTCGGATTCGTCGAGTTCCGCCGCACGCGGCGCGACCTCGCCATCGGCAAAGCGGCGCGCGGTGTCGCGCAAGGCGGCAAGCTCGCCTGTTTCGGCCAAGGCTGCGTTCCCCCAATTCTTGCGACGCATCCTGCCGCGTCAGGCGCGTCCCGGCCAGACCGCCTCGCGCACGCCGGCGGCGGTCACGGCGCCATAGGCGGTGATGCCGAGTGCGACGCCCAGGAAATGCCCGTCGATCCCCATGCCCAGCGGCCCGGCCAGCAGCGCCCCGCCGCCCACCGCCAGTGCCAGCCGCGAAAAAGCGCCCGCCACCGGATAGCCCATGCGCCCGGCGCCCTGGCTGGCAAAGTACAGCGCCATGCCCAGCCCGAAGCCGCCGAAGCCGAGGCCGACATAGGCCAGCCCCCGCGCCGCGATCGCCACCACCGCCGCATCATCCGTGAACAGCCAGGCCACCTGCACCGGCCAAAGCGCCACCACCAGCCCGGCCACCCCGGTCAGCAGCAGCGCCATCGCGGCCCCGGTCCAGGCCAGCGCACGCGCCTCCGCCCAATCCCCCGCACCCGCCGCGCGCCCGACCAGCGCCGTCAGCGCGGAGCCGATCCCAAAGGCCAGCGGGATCATCAGGAACTCCAGCCGGGCGGAAATGCCATAGGCCGCGACCGCCACAGCGCCATAGGCCGCCATCTGCGCCGTCACCAGGATGGTGGCCAGGTTCGCCACCACCGCCAGCCCGCTCGCCACCAGCCCGACCGAGAGAATCTTCCCGAACACCGCCGCCTGCGGCCGGATGCGAAGGTTTGGCACGAAGCCGGCGCCGCCGCGCAGCACCACGATGCCCATGGCCAGCGTCGCCACCCAGAATACCAGCGCGATGCCTGCGCCCAGCCCGGCCAGCCCCATGCCCAGCGGCTCCGCCAGCGCCCAGCTCACCGGCGGCAGCGCCAGCCAGGCCAGCACCAGCACCCGCGCCGCCAGCGCATGCCGCCCGCCGCCGCGCAGGACGGAGGCGAGCGTGTTGGTCATCCAGACCGGCACCGCCCCGGCCCCGAACAGCCAAGTCGCATAGGGCGCCGCGGCTTCCGCCACCGCCGCGCCGCCGATGGCGCCGAAGATGGCGTGCGGGAAGATCGCCAGCGGCAGCGCGAAGATCAGCCCGGCTGTCAGCGCGATCAGCGCCGCATGCAGCACCATGGCGGAGGCCTCGTCCCGCCGCCCGCCGCCGAGCGCCCGGGCGATGGCGGAGACCACGCCGCCACCCATGGCGCCCGTCGACATCATCTGCATCAGCAGCGCGAAGGGCAGCACCGTCGCCCATCCCGCCAGCGCCGCCGTGCCCTGCCGCGCCGCCAACCAGGTCTCGAACAATTGTCCGACCACCTGCAGCAGCGCGACCACCGCCGTCGGCGCCGCCAGCGCGCCGATGCGCCGCAGCCGGGCCGCGATCATGGTGCGTTGGTCTCAGCGTGTGCCGCCAGCCGCCGCATCACTCCAACTGTACGCCGGCCTGGCGCGCCACCTCGCTCCAGCGGGCGATCTCCGGGGGAAGGATAGCGCGGAAGGCGGCCGGGGTGCTCTGGATGGGCTTCATGCCAAGGCTGGCCACGCGCCGGGCGAGGCCGGGCTGGGCGGCAACCTGCGCGATGGCGCCGGCCAACTCGCCCACGATGTCCGATGGGGTGCCCGCCGGCACCACGAAGCCGAGCCAGCCGCTCGCCTGGTAGGTTGGGAAACCCAACTCGGCGAAGGTGGGGACCTCCGGCAGCGCCGGGTCGCGTGTCGCGCCGGTTGTGGCCAGGGGGCGCGCCGCGCGGCTTCGCACCGCCGTCATGGCCGCATTCATCGTGGTGAAGGTCATGTCCACCTGCCCGGTAAGCATGCCCGCCAGCGCCTGGGGGCTGCCGCGATAGGGCACATGCAGCAAATCCACCCCCGCCATCTGCTCGAGAAACTCGGCCGCCATATGGGTTGAGCTGCCGATGCCGGCGGAAGAATAGCTCAGCCCGCCTGGCCACGCCTTTGCCGCCGCCAGCACATCTGCCGCGCGGCGAAAGGGCGAGTCGGCACGTACCACCAGCGCGCTGTCATCGGCGCCGACAAGCGCGACCGGATCGAAGCTGCCGATCGGGTCATAGGGCAAATTGGCGCGGATCGCGGGGTTGATGGTGAGGACGAAGGCATCGGCCAGCAGCAGGGTGTAGCCATCGGCCGGGGCGCGCGCTGCGACCTCCGCCCCGATCAGGCCGCTGGCGCCGGCGCGATTCTCGATCATCACGGGCTGCCCGAGCAACTCGGCCAGAAGCGGGGCATAGGCACGCGCCAGCAGGTCCGGGCCCGCGCCGGGCTGGAAGGGCACGATGAGGCGAAGCGGGCGGTTCGGCCAGCGCGCTGTCTGTGCCACGGCCAGGCATGGGAAGGACGCAGCCAAGGCGAGCAGGCTGCGCCGGGGAAGCTCAGGCATCTGCAATCACTCGTCCGGGTGCCCGCACATGCTGGCACCCGGACGCATCGGCGCGAAGAGGGGTCGCGCGTTGCCTCGCTTCAGCTCGGCTGCACCCCCGCCGCACGCACCACCGGCGCCCAGCGCGCCGCCTCGGCGGCAACGAATTCGCCGATCCGCGCCGCGCTCAGATCCCCCAGCGAAACCACGCCAATGCTCTCCAGCCGCGTCTTGATGGCGGCGTCCGCCAGTCCCGCCTGCAATTCCGTGTTCAGCCGCGCCGCGATCACCGGGTCCAGCCCGGCCGGCGCGGCCATCACGAACCAGTTGGTCGAAACGGAACCGGGGAAGCCTCTCTGCACCAGGGTCGGCACCTCCGGCAATGCGCTGACCCGCTCGGGGGAGGAAACGGCCAGTGCCTTCAGCGTCCCGGCGCGGATCGCCGGCGCATTGGCGCCGGAGGTGTCCCACAGGGACGTGGTGTTGCCGCCGAGCACATTCTGCTGCGCTTCCGCCGCCCCGCGGAACGGCACATGCAGCATCTGCACCCCGGCCTCCATCGCCCACATCACGCCGGTCAGGTGGCCGACCGAGCCGACGCCGGAGGAGCCGAAGGACACCGTCTCCGGCGCCCGGGCGGCCATCGCCTTGTAGTCGGCCAGCGTGTTCAGCGGGCTGTCGCCCTTCACCGCACAGACGATGGGCGCACCACCGAGCAGGCTGACCCAGGAAAAGGCACGCTGCGGATCATAGGCCAGGTTGCGAAACAGGGAGGGGGCGACCGCCAGCGGCCCGGTGTTGGAGACCAGCAGCGTGTGCCCATCCGCCGCGGCGCGCGCGGCTTCCGCCGTGGCGACGGTGCCGCCGGCGCCCGGCCGGTTCTCCACCACGAAGGGCCGGCCAAAGGCGCGTTCCAGCCGTTCCGTCAGCGGCCGGATGATCAGGTCGCTGGTGCCGCCGGGGGCGTAGGGGTTGAGGATGCGGACCGGGCGGTTCGGCCAGGCGCCCTGGGCCAGGGCAGGGGCGGCGATGGGGGCGGCCATGGCGGCGGCGAGAAGCTGGCGGCGGGTCGTCATCGGGTCTCTCCGGGTTTTGTGACGAACCCGGATGCAAACGCCGTGCCTGGGTTACCGCGGCAGGGTGGGGATGCGGACCGGCTCCACGGTGAAGCCGGCCTGCCGCAGCAGCGCCACGACGCCGCCCGGCCCGCTGGCATGGGCGGCGCCGATGCCGATCACCAGGCTTTCGCGCGGCAGTCGCGCGGCCAGGCGCCTGGCCATAAGCGCGCTGCGTTCATCCAGCATGAAGCGGGCGAAGGCGGCACGCAGCGGCGGGTCGGCGGCCATGGTGGACAGGGTGTGCGTGCGCAGCGCCGCGAAATCCCCGGTCAGCAGCGCCTGGACCATCGCGGCATCGAGGCTGGAGCGGCCATCCGGCGGCCGGCTTTCCTGCATCTCGCCCGCCATCCGCGCCACCAGCCGCAGCAGCGCATCGCCGCCCATGCGTTGCAGCGCGGTCAGTTGCTCGCGCCGTGTTTCCAGGCCCTGGATGGGGATGGCGCGGGCCTCGGCGAGGGCGCGCAGCGCGGGGTCACCGCCGGAGGTGGGGTGCGCCGGGTCGCCGCCGGTGCCGGGGCGGCCTGCCGTGGCCTGTGGCGCGGGCAGGCCGGGGCAGGAGGCGTCCGCGCTGGCGACGATCAGGGCCAGGAACAGGCCGATCGGGCTGAGCGGCTCAACGCCGAGGCGCGCGCAGGCGGCGGCGGCTTCCAGCAGGCGGCGCTGGGCGGGCGGGAAGGGGGCCAGCACCTCGAAGCCGCGCGGCGCGCGCAGCAGGTCGCTAACATCCTCCGTCTCCTGCACCGATTCCAGCAGCAGCGCGGCGCGGCCCTCGAAGACGGAGGGCGCAGGGGACGGCAGGCCGGCCTCGCCTTGGTGCGAGCCGGGGATCAGCAGGGATTGCGGTGCGTCGCGGCCGGCGGGGGTGATGCGGAAGGCGGCCAGGGTGTCCGCCTGCGCGGCCGGCGCGGCCAGCAGCGCCAGCAGCAGGAGAAGTCGGCGCATCTCAGCCCGCGGCGTAGAGCGCGGCGATCTCCGGCGCGAAGCCCGTCAGCGCGCGGGAGCGCCTGGCGCGGGCGGCGCCGGGTGGCGCCAGGCCGACCAGGGCCTCAGCCATCCGCACCGCCGCGGCCGTGCCATCCACCAGCGGCACCGGCACGCGATCCGCGATGACGGGCGCCAGGCCTGCCAGCGGGCCGCCGGCGAGGATCACCGCTTCCGCCCCGTCCTGCTCCACCGATTGCCGGCAGAGATCCACCAGCAATTCGGCGCGTTCTTCCGCCACCAGGCCGGGGTCGCCGGCGAAGGCGGGGCCCATGCGGAAACCGGCGCAGCGGGCGGCGAGGCCGTGATGCGCCAGGCAATCCTCGAACATCGGCCGCAGCGCCGCGGTGAAGGACACCACGCCGAAGCGGCGGCCGAGCATGGAGGCGGCGTGGAAGGCGGCCTCGCTGATGCCGAGCACCGGCACATCCAGCAATTCCTTCGCAGCATCGAGGCCCGGATCGCCGAAGCAGGCGATCACCGCCGCGTCGTAGCTGCCGCGCCGTGCGGCGAGTGCGGCCAGCGTCGCCGGCCCGGCCACCAGCCAATCGGCGCGCGTGACAATCAGCGGCAGGCCGAAGGGGGCGGAGACCGCCTCGATCTCTGTGCCTGGGGATGCAGCAAGCCGCGCTGCCGCAGCGATGCGGTTGGTGACGCTGTCCGTCGTGTTGCTGTTGACCACCAGCAGTCTCAAGGCAGCGTCTCCTGTGTCAGCCAATGGCGGGCGATGTCGCAGCGCCGCGCCACCCAGATATCCTCGCGCCCCGCCACATCCCGCAGCACCGCCATCAGACCCGGCATGCGCGCCGGGCGGCCGATGATGCGGAGATGCAGGCCGATGGACAGCATGCGCGGCGCGCCCTCGGCCAGCAGCCAGTCGATCGCGCCGATGCAATAGCGGGAAAAGTCGTCCGGCTGGACGAAGCCGCCGCCGGGGGCGAAGCGCATGTCGTTGGTGTCGAAGGCATAGGGCAGGCGCACATGCGGCGTGCCATCGGGGCGGGGCATCAGCCGGGGCAAATCATCGTCATAGCTGTCGCTGTCATACAGGAAGCCGCCTTCCTCCTGCAGCAGGCGCCGCGTGTTGATCGAGGATGCGCTGCGCGTGTGCCAGCCGACCGGACGTTCGCCAGTGGCGTCGCGGATCGCGGCGACGGTGGCGGCGATCACGGCGCGCTCGGTGGTCTCCGCCATGCCTGCGTGGCTCTCCCAGCGCCAGCCATGCGCCGAGATCTCGTGCCCCCGCGCATGCGGTTCGGCGGCCAGGATCGGCGTCGCGGCCACCGCGCGGCCGCAGCTTGAGAAAGTGGCCTTCACCCCATGTGCGTCGAAGGCATCCAGAATCCGCCACAGGCCGACGCGGCTGCCATAGCCAAAGTGGCTTTCCATGCAGGGGTCGGGGTGGCCCACCACCTCCTCACGCGCCTCATAGGTCGCCTCGTTGCGGGCATCGCCGGAGGTGAGGGACAGCTCCGCCCCCTCCTCCACATTCACCACGAAGGACAAGGCGAGCTTGGCGCCGCCCGGCCATGCGGCGGCAACCGGCGCGCCGGCCCGGCCGGCCAGGTCGCGGCTGGCGGGGGGCATGCCCCCAGGGAGGCCGGCTGGCAGCGCGCTCATGCGCCGCGATACAGCGAGAAGCCCCAGGGGGTGAATTTGATCGGCAGGTGGTAGTGCAGGCTGGCGTCGAAGACGCGGAAGCGGAAGGGCACCAGTTCCAGGAAGGGCGGTGGCGGGCTGGCCGATTCGGCGAAGAAGGCGCCGATATGGAACAGCACCTCATGCACCCCTTCCTGCACGCCCTCGCCCTTGGTCACCGGGTGGTGCAGCGCGCCATCGGCCCCGAGCCGGCCTTCCGCCACGGATTGCCGGCTGCCATCGGGCAGGATGCGGTGGATTTCCACCTTCATCCCGAGGCCCGGCCGACCGCTGGCCACATCCACAGCATGCACCGAAATACCAGCCGACATCAGCCACTCCCCTTTGCGGGCAGCGTAAACAACCGCCCCCACCCCCGGCCAGGGGTTTCCAGGATGCCCGCCGCGCCGAGCCCGCCCCAGACGCCGAGCGCGGTCGCATCCAGTAGCGGAATCCCGGTCTCCGCCTCCAGCGCCGCGGCCAACGGCGCGCCGGCGCAGTTGGTGTTCCACAGGATGATGGCCTGCACCCCGGGCCGCGCCACCTGCCGCGCCAGCGCCGCCACCGCCTCATAACCCACCGAGGCAAAGGCCAGGTTGTCCGTGATGCCGAGGCTGGCCTCCGCCACCATCTCCACCCCCTCCGCCGCCAGGCCGCGGGCGGCACGATGGTTGTAGTCCGCCGCATGCGGCCCGATCAGCGCGACACGGCTGGCGCCCAGCAGTTCCAGCGCGCGCAGCAGGGCAAGGCCGGAGGTGGCGCAGGGCAGGCCGGTGGCGTCCCGCACCCGCCGCACAAGCGCCCGGTCATGCTCCAGCCCGATCACCGCGCCTTTGCTTGCAGACCAGATGATCGCATCCGGCTTGGCATCCGCCAGCAATTCGGCGGCCTGCATCATCGCGTCCCAGTCGTAGCTGTCCGGGAAGGGGTCCACCGCGCCGCGTTTGGCGACGCGGGTGAAGATCGGCACCACGCCGGGAAGGTCGCGCAGCAGCGCCTGGGTGGTGCGCTCCACCACCGTATTGGCGGAGGGCAGGATGCTGGCCAGCAGGCGCGGCCTCTCTGGCATCAAGGTCTCGGCGTTCATGCGACCAGCCTGCACCGGCATCGCGCGGCACGGCAATTGCCTCGGAAGCGGTACGACCGAGGATCATGCCCATGCGCCGACGCCATCTGCCCGTTCTCGCGGCACTCGCCGCCTTTGCCACCAGCAGGGCACCGCGCGCCCAGCCGGCCTGGCCGTCGCGCCCCATCCGCATCATCGTCACCTTCCCGCCCGGCGGGTCCTCCGACATTGTGGCGCGGGTGCTGGCCGAGGTGCTGTCCCAGCGCCTGCCGCAGCGGGTGATGGTGGAGAACCGGCCCGGCGCCGGCGGCACGCTGGGGGCGGCCTATGTCGCGACGCAGCCGGCGGATGGGCTGACGCTGCTGCTGTCCAACACCGCGCCGATCGTCACCTCACCGCCGATCTACGCCAATGTTCCGTATGATCCGGTGGGGGGCTTCACCCACATCGCCTATCTGGGTGCGACGCCGCTGGTGATCGTGGTGAACCCGCGCCTGGTGCCGGCGACCGACCTCGCCGGACTGATCACCTGGATCAAGGCGCAGCCGGCGCCGCCCGCCTTCGGCAGCTCCGGCGCCGGGTCCGTCGCCCATATCTTCGGTGAGGCCTTCAGCGCCCGCACCGGCGCGCAACTCACGCATGTGCCCTATCGCGGCAGCGCGCCGATGCAGGCGGATCTGCTGGGCGGCGCCATTCCCCTGTCCTTCGACACGCTCCCGCAGAATGTGGAAAACATCCGCGCCGGCCGGCTGCGCCCCATCGCCATCACCGCGCCCGCGCGGCAGGAGATGGCGCCGGAGGTGCCGACCACGGCGGAGGCCGGCTTCCCCGACCTGCTGGCGGAAAACTGGCTCGGCCTTGCCGGCCCGCCCGGCCTGCCCGCGCCCATCGTGACGCGGCTGCACACGGAGGTTGCGGCCGCCCTCAACGCGCCGATGATGAAGACCCGCCTTCTGGAACTCGGCATCGCCGTGCGGCCGATGACCCAGCCGGAATTCGGGGGTTTCGTGGCAGAGCAGGTGCGCGTGGTGGGCGGTGCGGTAAAGGCGCTGGGCCTCACCGCGCAATGAGCAGCCTGCCCCGGGTGGTCGCCGTGCTGTTCGGGCGGCCGGGCACGGACCTGCTGGAGATCGGTGCCTTCAACGCCGCCGGCATCCAGGGCCTGGCCCGCGCCGCCGCCCTGCCGGTGCGGCTGGAGACGGTGTGGGAGCCGAATCCCGCCCGCCGCACCGCGACCATCGAGGCCGCGGCGGCGCGGGCGGAACTGGTGGTAGCGCATGGCGGGCAGGGGGAGGCGGCGGTGGCCGCCGTGGCGCCGGCCTTCCCGGATGTGGCCTTCGCCGTCACCCAGGGCCGCATCACCGGCCCGAACATCGCGGGCTTCGAGGTGCTGCAGGAACAATCAGCCTTCCTCGCCGGGGCGCTGGCCGGCTGGTGGATCGCCCCGGGCGGGATCGCCGCGCATCTGTCGGGCGAACCGGTGCCGCCCGGCCTGCGCGGCCGCGCCGGCTTCGCCGCGGGCCTGACGCACGCCAACCCCACCGCGCGGCTGCTGAGCGGCTTCTGCGGCAGCCAGCACGACCCGGACCTCGCGGCACGCTGGATCGAAGGCCAGGCGGCGGCCGGGGCCCCGCTGAACTTCGCCATGCTGGATGGCGGCCGCGCCGGGGCGATCGCGGCCTGCAAGGCGGCGGGCATGCGCGCCATCGGCAATGTGCGGGATTGGACTGTGCAGGACCGGGTCTTCCTCGCCTCCGCCATCGCCGATAATGGCGTGGCGATACAGGCGGCGATCGGGGCCTTCCTGGCCGGGCGCTTCGAAGACCGCCGCATCGGGCTGGAGGCGCCGGAGGCGGTGCGGCTGGCACTCGCCGCAGATGTGCCGGCTGACCTCGCCGCGCGCCTCGATTCGCTGCGCGCGGCGGTGCTGGATGGCGCGGTCAGGGTGCCGGAGGCGTGGCAGGGGGCGGAGTGGGCGCCGTAAGGGACGGCTTCGCCCGCAGCTCCGCCAGGATTTCGGCCAGCAGTACATCGGTGGAGCTTGGCCCCTTCACCGCCTCCTGCCGGACGCGCAGCTTGGTCAGAACCTTCAGCAGCCAGAAGATCGCCATCGCCACGATCAGGAACTTGATGATGGCGTTGATGAAGCGCCCCACTGCGAGCACCGCCGCGCCGCTTTCCCGCGTTGCTTCCAGCGTGGTCTGGCGTTCGCCGCTGAGCACCAGGAAGACGTTGGAGAAGTCGATGCCGCCGATCATCAGGCCGATGAGCGGGTTGATGAGGTCTTCCACCAGGCTGCCGACAATGGCGGTGAAGGCCGCGCCAATGACGATGCCGACGGCCAGATCCACCACGCTGCCGCGCATGATGAAGGATTTGAATTCCACGAGCCAGGCCGGCTCGTTGATCCTGATTGGGGGTCTCATGGCGTGCTCCTGAAGGGGGCGGCAAGGTGCGTTGCCACACGCTGCCGCGCCACGCAAAAAACCGCGCGCGTCTCGATCAGACGGCGCCGCACCAGCCGGTGATCAGCGCCGCCACCACGGCAACGCCGCGCCGGTAATCCGCCACATCCACCCATTCATCCCGCCCGCCATTCTGCGTCAGGTCGCCACAGAGCGGGCCGAGGCCGACGCAGGGGATGCCTGATTGCACCATCGGGTTGCGGATGTCGGAGGAGGTGTGCATCGGGTTGATCTCCGGCAGCGTGCCGGTGCCGCGGCGCACCGCCTCACTCGTCTCGATCCACAGCGGGTGATCCAGCGGCACCCCGGCGCCGGTGACGCCGGACAGGAAGCTGGTCTCCAGCACCAGATCCGCGTCGGCGGCCACCGCCTCGGCCAGTGCCGCCTCCACCTCTGCCTGCACATCGGCCAGCTTCTCGCCGGGCGGGAAGGACAGGGCGCAGGAGAGTTGCACCGCCGGCGGCACGCGCGCGGCGCGGCCATCGCCGAGCGTCTTGAAATCACCGACCAGCAGGTTGGTGCTGCGCCCAATCGCCGCATCCAGCGCCGGGTGATGCACCCGCGCGCCGCGCTTCGCATCCAGCGCCTTCAGCGCCGCGAGCACCGACATCGCCTTGTCGATCGGGTTGATGGCGGTGTGGGCGAATGCCGCATGGCCCGGCTCCTGCGTCGCCGGCAGGCGGCCCTTCACGAGGATGCGGAAAACAAGCTGGCCGGAGGCGAGCGCCTTCACCTCCCGCATCCCGATGCCGGATTCGGCCGGGTGCAGATACACCGCCGCATCCGCGGTGATGCCGCCATGCAGCAGCGCATGCACGCCGCGGGCGTGGCGCTTCGAGGGCGTGGAGGTAAGGATGACATCGCCCTTCGGCGTCAGCCCGGCGGCGCGCACGGCGCGCAGCGCCTCCACCATCGTCGCGACGCCGGCCAAATCATCGGCCACGCCCCAGCCATGGATGCGGCCATTGTCGATCTCGCCCGCCATCGGGTCGTGCAGCCAGCCATGGTTGGGCTGGAAGGCTTCGCCATCCGGGTGGGCGAAGAAGATCACGCTGCGGCCGCCACCGCTGCCGGGGAAGCGGGCGATGACGGCGGCGCGTTCCTCCGTCGCCATGGCGGTCTCGCTGGCGAATTCCTCCCGCAGCACGATGCTGGCGGGCTGGTAGCGGCGGGTTTCCACGATGCAGCCCAGATCCTCAAAGGCCGAGGCGACCCGCGCCTGCACCGCTTCCTCCCCACCCGCCTGAAGGCGGATGAGGTCGCGCAGGAAGACCACGGCTGCCTCACCTCCTGCTTCGGCTGCCTGGTCCACACGTGTCGCGGTATCGGTCATGGAGTCGCCCTGGGTTGCGGGGGCATGACCTTAGCGAAGGCGCCGAACGGGGCAACTGGCCCCCCTCATTCCAGGCGCGTGGCCGCGGTGATGGCCGGGCCGAGGTTCAGCGCACCCTCCAGTCGATAGCCGAGGTTCAGCCCGCTGCGGCGCACCCAGACCTGCTTCAGGTCGAACAGCGGCAGGCTGCAGCCGGCCTCCATCACCTTGCGCTGCGCCGTCGCCCACAGCGCCATCTGCTTCGCCTCATCCGGCTCGGCCCGGGCCGCGTCGATCTCGGCATCGGCCGCGCTGCAATGGGCGAAGTTCAGCGACATGGTCGGCTGCCCGGGCGCGCTGCGGGAATGGTAGAACTGGCTGAGATAACTGTCCGCCACCGGGTAGCGCGCGGCGCCATAGAAGGTGAGCTGCGACAGATCCTGCCGGATGCGGGCGTGGTAGGTGGCGTGTTCCACCACATCCATGTCGAGCCGGATATTGGCGCGCCGTAGCTGCGCCTGGATCACCTCCATCACCGGCTGCTGCGCGGAATTGGATGAGACGACGGCGCGGATGGTCACGCCATCCGGATGCCCGGCCTCCGCCAGCAGGGCACGGGCGCGCGCGACATCATGCGGGAAGCGGGGCACATCCTCCGTCGCGCCGAGGTAGCCGGGCGGCACCGGGCTGGCCCAGGGGGTGGCGACATCGAGGCCGACGAAGCGGGCGATGCCCTGCGTGTCGACAGCGTGCTGCACCGCGCGGCGTACCCGCGGATCATTCAGCGGCGCGCTGCGGCTGCTGATCAGCAGGGTGCGAAACTCACCGGGGGAGAAGACCTCCACCACCGTGTTCGGATGCGCCTGCATCCGCGCCACCCAGCGCTGTTCGCGCCGGCCGATGAACAGGTCCAGCTCGCCGGCCGTATAGGCCAATTCCCGCGTGGCGTCGGAGGTGATGAAGCGCAGGTCGATCTCGCGGATCGCCGGGCGGCCGCGCCAATGCCCGTCGAAGGCCAGCATCCGCGCCGCGCCGCCGCCGGCACGGTCCATGCGGAACGGCCCGGTGCCGGGCGGCTGCCCGCCGGCATCGGCACGGCGGGAGACGATCATGCCGCCATGGTAGTTGGCGAACAGCCCGAGCGCGCCGGCCACTGCCTCGCTCAAGGTGACGCGGACCGTCATCGGGTCCACCACCTCCACCGCCGTCATCGGTGCGTAGCTGCTGGCGAAGGCGCTGCGGGCGCGGTCCGCGGCGCGGCGCAGGGAATACACCACATCCTCGGCTTCCAGCGGGTTGCCATCATGGAAGCGTACGCCGGGGCGCAGATGGAAGGTGTAGGTCAGCCCATCGGCGCTGCGGGTGAAGCGTTCCGCCAGATCCGGCTCCAGCTTCGCCGGGTCGGCGGAGCCGGGCGGGAAGCGCACCAGCCCGTCATAGGCCCAGGCGAGCGGCGCCTTGTCCTGCGTCGCGCTGGCGCGGTGCGGGTCCGTGGTGCCCATATCCTGCGCGATCAGCCCGACCCGTAGCGTCTGCGCCTGTGCGGCGAGTGGCAATGTCAGCGCCAGGGCAACGGCCAGCAGCGTGCTTCGCATTTGTTCTATCCTTCCGAGAGCCTTCCCGGCTTGCAGGATGGGCCGGGCCGCGCCACCCTCGCAAGCATGTCTTCCCTTGATATGTTTGACGTGGCGATCATCGGCGGCGGCATGGTCGGCTCCGCCATCGGCTTCGGCTGCGCCGAACGCGGCGCGCGGGTTGCCGTGCTGGATGAGGGCGATGTCGCGCTGCGCGCGGCGCGCGGCAATTTCGGGCTGATCTGGTCGCAGTCGAAGGGCGATGGCATGCCGGCCTATGCCGCCTGGACCCGGCAGAGCGTGGGGCTGTGGCCGGCGCTGGCGGAACGTGCCTCGGTGCTGGCGGGGCGGGATGTGCAGTATCGCGCTGTCGGCGGGCTGACCTTCTGTTTGGATGAGGATGAATTCGCGGCGCGCAGCCTGTTTGTGCAGCGCATGCACAACCAGGGCCAGGAAGGCCTGCGGATGCTGGACCGGCGCGAACTGGCCGAGCTGATGCCCGGCTGCCCGCTGGGGCCGGAGGTGCGTGGCGCCAGCTTCCAGCCCGCCGATGGCCATGTCGATCCGCTGACCCTGCTGCGCGGACTGCAGGCGGGCATGCGGGCCGCCGGCGGCACCCACCTGCCCGGCGCGGCGGTGCAGGCGGTGGAGCCCATCGCCGGCGGCTACCGCATCACCCGCGCCGATGGCAGCGAGGTGGCCACCGCGCGCATCGTGGTGGCGGCCGGGGTGAAGACCACGCCGATCGCGGCGCTGATCGGCCTCGATGTGCCGGTGCGGCCGGTGCGCGGCCAGAACATCGTCACGGAACGCCTGGCGCCGATCCTGCCGCTGCCGGCCAGCGCCATCCGCCAGACCGGTGACGGCACGGTGCAGATCGGCGTGACCAGCGAGGATGACGGCAGCTTCGAGACGGCGACGACCACCGCCGCCCTGGCGCGTATGGCGGCGCGCGCGCTGCGGGTGCTACCGGTGCTCGGCGAGGCGCGGATGGTGCGAAGCTGGGCGGCGCTGCGGCCGATGACGCCGGATGGCTTTCCCGCCTATGCCGAAAGCGCCACCCATCCCGGCTGCTTCGTCGCCACCTGCCATTCCGGCGTGACGCTCGCGGCGGTGCATGCGGGACCGCTGGCCGCGGCGATCCTGACCGGCGCGCTGCCGGAGCATGCGCGCGACTTGCACCCGGACCGCTTCCTTGGGATGACCCATGTTCCGTCGCACTGAACCCACCGATTGCACCATTGTGTGGGAGTGTCGGGAGCTGCCGGCGCGCGCCGGGGAAAGCCTGGCCGCCGCGCTGCTCGCTGCGGGCATCACCAGCTTTCGGGAAACCCCCGTGACGGGGGCGGCGCGCGGCCCGCTCTGCCTGATGGGCGCCTGCTTTGACTGCCTGGTGGAGGTGGCCGGCGCGCAGAACATGCAGGCCTGCCTGGTGCCGGTGACGCCCGGCATGGTGGCCGGGATCCAGCACGGCGCCCGCAGCTTCGAAGAGGACGCCGCATGAGCGTCGCCGATGAATGGACCGCCGGGCGCGAGGCGGTGGCGCCGGTGGCGGAAACCGTGGACCTGCTGGTGCTCGGCGCCGGCCCGGCCGGCATGGCGGCGGCCACGGAGGCGCGCGCGCATGGCATGCGGGTGCTGGTGCTCGATGAGAATGGCGCGCCGGGCGGGCAGGTGCATCGCGCCGTCGAGGCGCGTCTGGCAAAAGGCGCCGTCGAGGCGCGTCTGGCAAAAGGCGCCGTCGAGGCGCGTGTTGCGAAGGACGATCAGGACAAGGACGGCGCCAAGCTGGCCGCCGCCTTCCGGGCCTCCGGCGCGCAGTACCGCCCCGGCGCCACCCTTTGGGCGGTGGAGCCCGAGGGCAAGGTCTTCTGGTCCGAAGGCGGCGCGGCGCGCAGCATCCAGGCGGAGCGGCTGATCCTCTGCGCCGGCGCCACCGAGCGTCCGCTGCCGATTCCGGGCTGGACCCTGCCGGGGGTGATGAGCGTCGGCGCGGCACAGATCGCCTTGAAGACGGCGGGGCTGGTGCCGGAGGGAAATGTCTGGCTGGCCGGGCAGGGGCCGCTGCTGTGGCTCTATGCGATGCAGGCGCTGACCAAGGGCGGGAAGATCGCGGGCATCATCGACCTGTCGCCACCTGGCGGGTTTGCGCGGGCGCGGCCGCATCTGCTGCGGGCGTTGAAGGCGCCGGAATACCTTTGGCGTGGGCTGGTCTGGCAGCGCCAGGTGAAGCGCGCAACGCAGGTGATCCCGGCGCGGGAGCTGCGCGCGGAAGGCGAGGGCAAGCTCGCGCGCATCCTGGTGGATGGCGTCGCACACCCGGCCGATCTGCTGCTGCTGCATGATGGTGTGGTGCCGAACACCCAAATCACGCGCGCCATTGCCGGCCTGACCCATGGCTGGGACCCGGTGCAGCGCTGCTGGCGGCCGGCGCTGGACCTGTGGGGCAACACCGCGGTGGCCAGGGTGATGGTGGCGGGGGATTCGGGCGGCATCGGCGGCGCCCGCGCCGCCGCGCTCTCCGGCCGCATCGCGGCGCTGGAGGCGGCGCGCGCGCTCGGCCGCATCACCACGGATGAACGTGACGGAAGGGCCGGCCCACTGCGCCTGCTGCGCGACCGCCAGCTTGCCCCGCGCCCGTTCCTCGACGCCATGTTTCCACCGCTGCCGGAAGCCGCCATCCCGGACGAGACCATCCTCTGCCGGTGTGAGGAGGTGACGGCCGGGCGGGTGCGGCAGGCGGTGGCGCTGGGCTGCCTCGGCGCCAATCAGACCAAGGCCTTCACCCGCGCCGGCATGGGGCCGTGCCAGGGTCGCATCTGTGGCCCGGCGGTGCATGGCGTGATCGCCGCGGCGCGCGACGTGGCGGGCGGCGAGGTCGATCCCTTCCGCACCCGCTTCCCGACCAAGCCGCTGACGCTGGGCGAATTGGCGGCGCTGGCGGGATGAGGGTGGCACTGGCATCGGCTTTGGCTCGTCCGTGATGCGCCGCGCCCTCGTCATCGGTGGCGGCCTGCATGGCCTTTCCACCGCGCTGCACCTGGCCCGCACCCCCGGCTGGCAGGTCACGCTGCTGGAACGCCGCCATGTCGGGCGGCATTCCAGCGGGGTGAATGCGGGCGGCGTGCGCCGCCTCGGCCGGGTGCTGCCGGAGATTGCGCTGTCCGTGGTCGCCGCCGAGATGTGGCAGGGCATTACCGCCCTGGTTGGCGATGATTGCGGCTTCCGCGCCACCGGCCAGGTGAAGGTGGCCGAGAGCGAGGCGGACATGGCGAAGAACCACGCCCGCGTCGCCCAGGTTCGCGCCCTCGGCTGGACGCATGAGGAGGTGGTGGACCAGGCCGAGATCCGCCGCCTGCTGCCCGCCGTGTCCCGCCACGTGGTCGGCGCCATCGTAACGCGGGATGACGGCTCGGCCGACCCGATGCGCACCGTCATGGCCTTCCGGAGGGCCGCGGAGCAGGCGGGGGTGACAATCATCGAGGGGGTGGCCGTGACCGGGCTGGAGGCCACCGCCGAAGGCACCATCCGGCTGCAGACGGACCAGGGACCCTTTGAGGCCGAGCGTGTCGCCAATTGCGCCGGCGCCTGGGCTCCGGACCTCGCCGCGCTGGCGGGCGAGACCATTCCCTGCGGCACCAAGGCCAGCATGATGATCGTGACGGAACGCCTGCCGCCTTTCGTCGAGCCTACGGTTGGCGCCACGGCCCGGGCGCTGTCCTTCAAGCAGACGGCCGCCGGCACGGTGGTGATCGGCGGCGGGCACCAGGGGCGCAACGACAAGGCGGCGGAGACCTCCTCCGTCCTGTTCGGCAGCCTGGCCTTCGCCGCCCGGATCGCGGCCGAGATCTTTCCCTGCGTCGCCGGCGCGCGGATCATCCGCACCTGGACAGGTACGGAGGCGCGGCCGCCGGACGACATGCCGGTGATCGGCGAAAGCCGCAGCCTTCCCGGTCTGTTCCACTCCTTCGGCTTCTCCGGCCACGGCTTCCAGCTCTCGCCCGCCGCCGGCGCCGCGGTGGCGGAACTGATGGCGCGCGGCGCCACCAACCTGCCCATCGCGCCCTTCACCCAGGATCGCTTCACCGTTCCGGCTTGATGCCGGCGGCTGGCTGGCGCAGGCTTGGCCCGATGACGAAACCTGCCCTGGAACTGGTGGGACTCCGGACGGAGTTCCGCATCGGCGGAAGCTGGCACCCTGCGGTGCGCGACCTGTCGCTGACCCTCATGCGGGATGAGACCCTGGCGCTGGTCGGCGAAAGCGGCTGCGGCAAGTCCGTGACCGCGCTGTCCGTCATGGGGCTGGTCCAGCCGCCCTTCGGCCGGGTGGCGGCCGGCCAGATCCTGCTGGATGGGCAGGATCTGGCCGGCCTGTCCGACCAGGCACTGGAATCCGTGCGCGGCGACCGCATGGCGATGATCTTCCAGGAACCGATGACCAGCCTGAACCCGGTGATGACCGTGGGCGACCAGGTGGCGGAGGCGCTGCGGATTCATCGCGGCATGGACCGCAAGGCCGCCCGCGCCCGCGCGCTGGAATTGTTCGAGGAGGTGAAGATCCCCTCCGCCCCGCAGCGGCTGGATGAGTATCCGCACCAATTTTCCGGCGGCATGCGCCAGCGGGTGATGATCGCGATCGCGCTGGCCTGCGAACCGGCCGTGCTGCTGGCGGATGAACCCACCACGGCGCTGGATGTCACCATCCAGGCGCAGGTGCTGGGCCTGCTGGCCGATCTGCGGTCCCGCTTCGGCATGGCGGTGCTGTTCATCACCCACAACCTCGGCGTGGTGGCGCAGATCGCGGACCGGGTGGCGGTGATGTATGCCGGGGAGATCGTGGAGCAGGGGCCGGTCGAGGCCATCTTCGCCAACCCGCAGCACCCCTATACGCGCGCCCTGTTCTCCGCCATTCCGCGGCTGGACCAGCCCGGCCAGGCGTTGTCCGCCATTCCCGGCCGGGTGCCGCCGCTGGACGCCATGCCCGCTGGCTGCCGCTTCGCGCCGCGCTGTCCGCTGGCCCGGGCGGGGTGTGAGCGGGACCAGGTGCTGGCCGAGGTGGCCCAGGGCCACGCCGCGCGCTGCCATGTCGCAACCGGAGCCCTGATGCATGCTTGATCCCGTCGGCCGCGTCGTCCTGATCACCGGTGGGTCCCGCGGCATCGGGCGGGAGGTGCTGCGCCGGCTGCATGGCTCCGGCTGGATGATCAGCGCCGGCATCCGCAGCGCCGGCAAGCTGGTCGCCGGGCCGGACCTGCTGCTGCATCGCTGGGATGCGGAGAAGGAAGGCAGTTCCGAGGCCTGGGTCGCCGCCACCATGGCGCGCTTCGGGCGGATCGACGCGGTGGTGAACGCCGCCGGCATCAACCCGATGGCCAGGCTGCTGGATGCGGATGAAACACCGCATGACGCCATGTGGCAGGTGAACGTCAAGGCACCAATGCGCGTCATCCGCGCCGCCTGGCCGCATCTGATCGAGAGCGGGGAGGGGCGGGTGGTGAACCTCGCCTCGCTGTCCGGCAAGCGGGTGGCGAATGAGAATCTCGGCTACGCCATGAGCAAATTCGCCGTGGTGGCGATGACGCAGGAGGTTCGCCGGCTGGGCTGGGAACACGGCATCCGCGCCACCGCCATCTGCCCCGGCTTCGTGCAGACGGAAATGACCCTGCACGCGAAATACCCGAGGGAGGCGATGAGCCGGCCGGAGGATGTGGCCGCCCTGGTGGAGATGGTGCTGCGCCTGCCCAACACCGCGACGGTGGGGGAGATCAAGGTGAATTGCCGCTTCGAGGCGCTGCTGTGACGGTCACGCGCCTGGTTGACCAGGACCGCCTCGCGCTCATCTTCACGGTCGATGGCGTGGACGTTCCGGCAAAGCAGGGCGACACGCTGTTGACGGCGATGCTGACGGCCGGCCTCGGCCATGTCCGCACCAGCGAATTCGGCGATGGCGCCCGGTCCGGCTTCTGCTGGATGGGCGCCTGCCAGGATTGCTGGGTGGTGGTGGTGGGGAAGGGTGTTCGGCGTGCCTGCACGACATTGGTCGAAACCGGGATTGAGGTGATCAGGCGATGAAGGTTGTGGTTGTTGGCGCCGGTCCGGCCGGTATCCGCGCGGTGGAGCAATTGGTGCGCGCGGGCGTGTTCCCGACCTGGATCGAGGAAGGCGCCGATGGCGGCGGCCGCGTCACGCAGCGCCCGCCGGCGGAATTCAGCCGCAGCCATGCCGCGCTTTATGGTGCCGATGCCGGCCGGGCGAAGCGCCTGCATGCGGCGCTGGATTCCCTCAAGGCGCGGGTGGATTGGCGGCCGGACACGCTGGTCTGGAACATCCGCCCCGAGGCCCGCGTGCTGCATACGCTGACCAATGGCGCGGCGCAGGATGAGGTGGCCTATGATGCCGTCATCCTCTGCACCGGCGCGATGGACCGCGTGCTGCCGCTGCCGGGCTGGACCCTGCCGGGTGCGACCACGCTGGGCGGCGCGCAGGTGGCGCTGAAGTCGCAGGGGGTGGGAGTGGGTGCCAACCCGGTGCTGATCGGCACCGGGCCGCTGCTGTGGCTGACCGCGCTGCAATACGCCAAGGCCGGCGCCAAGCCCGCCGCGGTGCTCGACACCACGGACCTGCTGACCAAGGCGCGCTTCGGCGGCGGTATGATGTGGAACATTCCGACGCTGCTGCGCGGCATGGGGCTCTACGCCAGCCTCAAGCTGCGCGGCGTGAAGATGTATGAGGATGTGACGCCGCTGGCGATCGAGGGCACGGACAAGGTCACCGCCGTGCATTGGCGCGACGCCGCCTGGAAGGAACATGTCACGCCCTGCGATGCGGTGGCGCTCGGCTGGGGCCTGAAGCCGGAGGCGCATCTGGCCGACCTCGCCGGTGTGCCCTTCGATTACGACGACACGCAGCAGAACTGGGTGCCGCGCAAGGATGCCGCCGGGCGGTCGCCGGTGGCGGGCGTGTACCTGGCGGGCGATGGCGCGGGCATTGGCGGCGTGGATGTGGCGGAGTTGGGCGGTGCGCGCGCGGCGCTGGCGCTGCTGGCGGATGCGAAGCTGCCGTCGGACATGGCGCTGAGCAACCACCTGGACGGCCGCCTGCGGACCGAACGCCGCTTCCGCAATGCGCTGGAACGCGCCTTCCCCTATCCGGCGCGCCTCGCTTCGCGGATGGAGGACAGCACCTCCGTCTGCCGCTGCGAGGTGATCACGGCCGGCGAGTTGCGCGCCGCAGCGGCCTCCGACGCGCCGGAGCTGAATCGCGCCAAGGCCTTCTCCCGCGTCGGAATGGGCCGCTGCCAGGGCCGCCTCTGCGGCACGCCGGCGGCGGCGGTGCTGGCGCGCGCACTGGAAGTGGAGGTGCCGGAGGTCGGCCGACTGCGCGGCCAGCCGCCAGTGAAGCCGGTGCCGTTGCAACAGGTGGGGTGATGGTCCAGGCGGATGTGCTGGTCGTCGGCGGCGGCGGCGCGGGGTGTTCCGCGGCGCTGCATCTGGCGCAGCGCGGCGTGCGGGTGCTGCTGCTGGAGCGTGGCCTGGTCGGTGGCCAGGCTACGGGGGTGAATTACGGCGGCGTGCGCCAGCAGGGCCGCCACCCCGCCGGGCTGCCGCTGGCCCGAAAATCCCGCGAGATCTGGTCGCGCATCACCGAACTCACCGGCAGTGACATCGAATTCGACCCCTGCGGCCACCTCAAGCTGGCGCGCAGCCCGGAAGATGAGGCGGAACTGCTGCGCTGGAATGCGCTGGCCGCCGAACATGGCCTGCGCCCGCGCATGATCGGCCGCAACGCGATCCGCGAACAGCATCCCTATTTCAGCGACGTCGTCATTGCCGGCAGCCTGATGGAGGAGGATGGCAGCGCCAATCCGCGCCTTCTGGCCCCGGCGCTCGCCCGCGCCGCACGCGCTGCCGGTGCCGATATCCGCGAACACCATGCGGTGACGGCGCTGGACCACGATGGCAACGCCTTCGAGGTCCTGGCCAACGGCACGCGCTTCACCGCGCCCTGGCTGCTGAACTGCGCCGGCTTCTGGGGCGGCGAGATCGCGGCGCGGTTCGGGGAGCCGGTGCCGATCGAGAAGCTGCACCCGAATATGCTGGTGACGGAGCCGCTGCACTATTTCCTGCGCGAAAGCCTCGGCGTGGTCGGCGGCGATCTGTATCTGCGGCAGATCCCGCGCGGCAACATCATCTTCGGTGGCGGGCGCGGTGAGAGCGATGCGGAAATCCGCGTGACGCGGCCGCGCCCGGATGCCGCCTTCGGGGCGATGCAGCGTGCCATCGCGGTGATCCCGCGCCTGGCGCATGCCATGGTGATCCGCAGCTGGACCGGCACGGATGGCGAGATGCCGGACCATTTCCCGGTACTCGGCCCGTCCCGCACCACCCCAGGCCTGCTGCACGCCTTCGGCTTCTGCGGCGAGGGGTTCCAGACCGGCCCGGGCGTCGGCGCCGTGCTGTCGGAACTGGTGATGGATGGCGCGACGGATGTTCCGCTCGATGCCTTCGATATCGGACGCTTCACGGCGGCGCAGATAGCGGTCTAAGCTCCCCGGCAAGGCAAACGGGGAATAATTTCATGCGGGGATTTCGGGCGGCGCTGCTTGGCAGCGCCCTTGCCGTGGCATCGGCCTTCGGTCTCAACACGCAGGCGATGGCCCAAGGCCAGACGCTGCGGGTCGGCATGGCGGCGCAGGATGTCGGGCGGCTGGACCCGCATTTCGCCGTCTCCACCATCGATCGCGTCGTGGTGGCGTGGATGTTCAACGGGCTGGTGCGCTTCAAGCCCGGCTCCATCAACCCGGCCGAGATCGAGCCTGACCTGGCGGAGCGCTGGGAAAGCAGCAGCGACGGCAAGACCTGGACCTTCCATCTGCGCCGCGGCGTGCGGTTCCATGGCAACTTCGGCGAGCTGACGGCCGATGACGTGGTCTTTTCCCTGAAGAAGGCGGGTACTGCCGCGACCAGCGCCTTCTCCGCCGATTATCGCGCGATCGAGACCATCGAGGCGGTGAACAGCCACACCGTCCGCATTGTGCTGCGCGACAACATCCCGAGCCTGCTCGGCATCCTGACCAATTATGCGGGCGGCTACATCGTCTCGAAGCGCGCGGTGGAGGAGCGGGGTGATACCTTCGTGCGGAACCCCATCGGCACCGGCCCCTTCGCGCTGGATCGCGTGACGCCGAACCAGTCGGCGGAGCTGGTGGCCCATGCGGGCTACTTCCGTGGCGCGCCGCAGATCGGGCGCATCAGCTACCGCTTCATCCCTTCCGACGCCTCCCGCGACCTGGCCTTCCAGAACCGGGAACTGGATGTGAATTACGGCCGCGCCGACCAGACCTGGCTGAACCGCACCCGCGCCGTGCCCAACACGGTGGTGGATGTGTTCGAGCCGGGTGAGCTGGCCATCATCAACCTCAACACCAACCAGCCGCCCTTCAACGATATCCGCATCCGCCAGGCGATGGCCCATGCGGTGAACCGGGCGGAGCTGGTGCGCTTCCGTGGCCAGGATGTGGCGCGTGAAGGCCAGTCGCTGGTGCCGCGCGGCTATCTCGGCTTCAGCGCCGATAATGGCCTGCTGCCGGCGGACCCGGCGCGCGCACGGGCGCTGCTGGCGGAGGCGGGGCATCCGAACGGCATAACCATCCGCGCCATCCACACGCAGCTGCCCGAAATGCTGAACATGATGCAGGTGGTGCAGCAGCAGCTGCGCCGGTCCGGCATCACGCTCGACCTTCAGGTGGTGGAACATGCGACCTTCCACCAGCAGATCCGCCAGGATCTGTCGCCGATGGTCTATTACGCCGCGGCACGATTCCCGGTGGCGGATATCTACCTGACGCAGTTCTTCCATGGCCGTTCGCGGGTTCGCACGCCGACGGCGGTGACGAACTTCTCCCATTGCGACCAGGCGGACAGCCAGATCGACGCGGCGCGCGTCAGCACCGATGTGGAGGAGCAGAAGCGTTTGTGGGCCGAGGCGCAGCGCATCCTGGTGCAGAATGTCTGCGGCGTGCCGCTGATCGAGACGCTGCTGGTCTTCGCCCGCCGCGCGGATCTGGATTACGGCTACGAGCTGAAGGGGTCGATGAGCCTTGGCCCGCTGATCACCGAAGCGACGCGACTGCGGTGAAGCGGCTGAGGGCAGCCGCATGACCGGCTTCGTCCTGCGGCGCCTGCTGGCCGCGGTGCCGACCTTGATCGCGGTGCTGACGCTGGTCTTCATCATCGTACGCATCGTGCCGGGTGACCCGGCGCTGGTGATTCTGGGCGACCAGGCGACGCCGGAGGCGATCGCGGCGCTGCGCACGCGGCTGGGCTTGGACCGGTCGCTGTGGGCGCAGTATTTCAGCTTCATCACCAGCGCGCTGGTCGGTGATTTCGGCGTCTCCATGGTCACCGGCCGGTCGATCATGGCGGAGGTGGCGGCGGTGCTGCCGCACACCATCGACCTGACGCTGGCCTCGATGATCTTCGGCATCGTCGTCGGCGTGCCGGTCGGCATCTGGGCGGCGTTGCACCGCAACGGCGTGGTGGATGTGGCGGCACGGGTGCTGTCGCTGCTCGGCCTGTCCTTTCCGGTGTTTGTTTCCGGAATCTTCCTGCTGCTGGCGTTTTCGCTGCATTGGCGCTGGTTTCCCGTCATCGGCAGCGCGGACCTGTCCGATTACGGCGACCGGCTGCACAAACTGGTCCTACCGACCGTGGCGCTCGGCCTGGTGATGGCGGCCTACATCACGCGGGTGACGCGCAGCGCCATGCTGCAATCACTGGGCGAGGACTATATCCGCACGGCGCGCGCGAAGGGCGTGCCGTGGCGGCGCGTGGTCTGGGTGCATGGCCTGCGCAATGCCTCCATCCCCATCGTCACCGTGGTGGGGCTGTATGTCGGCATCCTGCTCGGCAATTCGGTGCTGACGGAGATCGTCTTCAACAGACCGGGCTTGGGCAAGATCATCGTCGGCGCGCTGAACCAGCGGGACTACACGATGCTGCAGGGGCTGATGGTGATCTACTGCTTCCTGATCGTGGTGGTGAACCTCATCACCGATCTGCTCTATGGCGTGATCGACCCCAGGGTGAAGGCGGAATGAGCACCACCCAGGAACTCGTGGCGCCTGCCGCACCCGCCGGCTGGAAGCGTGCGCTGGGCAAGGCGCGCAGCAATCCGACCACGGCGGTGGGCGTGGTGATCTGCCTGATCATCATGGCGTCCGCCATTCTCGCGCCGTGGGTCGCGCCCTATGACCCGGCCGACCAGGACATCTTCAACCGCCTGCAGCCGCCCTCGGCCGAGTTCTGGCTTGGCACGGACCAGTTTGGGCGAGACATTCTCTCGCGCCTGATGTGGGGCGGGCAGATCTCGCTCACCGTCTCGCTCGGCGCCATTTTCGCTGCCGCCATCATCGGCGGCGCCATCGGCCTGATCTCCGGCTATATCGGCGGCAAGTTCGACCTGTTCGTGATGCAGGTGATGGATGTGCTGCTGTCCTTCCCCTCGCTGATCCTCGGGCTGATCGTGGTGGCGCTGCTGGGGCCGGAGCTGGTCAACCTGGTGGTCGCCATCGCACTCACCGCCATCGCGCCTTTCGCTCGCGTCGCCCGCGCGCCGACCATGGCGCTGAAGGAACGCGCCTTCGTGGAAGCGGGCCGTGCGCTCGGCTTCAGCCACAGCCGTGTGCTGTTCCGACACATCCTGCCCAACATCATGTCCGAGGTGATGGTGATGGGCACGCTGTGGCTGGCCACCGCGGTGCGCGTGGAGGCGTCCCTGTCCTTCATCGGCCTCGGCGTGAAGCCGCCGACGGCGACCTGGGGTGGCATGACGCGGGACGGGTTCGAGAACATCCTGGATGCGCCCTGGCTCGCGGTGTTCCCGGGGCTTGCCATCCTGTTCCTGGTACTGGGGCTGAACATGGTGGGCGACGGGCTGCGCGACGCCACCGACCCGAAGCTGAGGAACGAATGACCTCACCCGTTCTGGTCGTTGAAGGCCTGCGCAAACACTTCGTCGCCAAGAAGGGTTTCCCCAAGCCGCGCACCATCCGCGTGCGCGCCGTGGAGGACATCTCCTTCACCATCCATGCCGGCGAGGCCTTCGGTCTGGTCGGTGAATCCGGCTGCGGCAAATCCACCGCCGCCCGCGCCCTGCTGCGACTGATCGAGCCGGATGCCGGCACCGTCACCTGGAAGGGGGAGAATGTCCTCACCGCCAAGGGCGCCGCGCTGAAGGCGCTGCGCCGGCGCATGCAGATCGTGTTCCAGGACCCCTATTCCTCACTCGACCCGCGGCAATCCATCGGCGCTGCGCTGATGGAGCCGATGCATGTGCATGGCCTGGCGGAGGGCCAGGAAGCCCGCCGCCGCGCCGGTGCCTTGCTCGAGGAAGTGGGCCTGCCGCCCGCCGCGCTGGATCGCTTCCCGCATGAATTCAGCGGCGGCCAGCGCCAGCGCATCGGCATCGCCCGCGCGCTGACGGTGGAGCCGGAGCTGATCGTGGCGGATGAACCGGTCTCCGCGCTCGATGTCTCGGTGCAGGCGCAGGTGCTGCTGCTGATGCAGGACCTGCGCAAGCGCCGCGGCCTGTCCTTCCTGTTTGTCAGCCACGATCTGTCCGTGGTGCGCTGGTTCTGCGACCGCGTGGCGGTCATGTATCTCGGCCGCATCGTGGAGGAGGGCCCAGCGGGCCGCGTGCTGGCCAACCCGCTGCACCCCTATGCGCAGATGCTGCGCGACGCCTCGCCGATCCCGGACCCGTCGCGGCGCGGCGTGCTGCCGCGGATCATCGGCGAGATCCCCTCCGCCGCGAACCCGCCGCCCGGCTGCCCGTTCCACCCGCGCTGCGTCCACGCCATGCCGCAATGCAGCCAGGTGATGCCTGGCTGGACGCTGGCATCCGGCGAGAACCAGGGCGGCGTCGCCTGCCATCTGCACGGCTGATCAGGCCTCGGCAAACCCCTCCAGCACGATCTTGCCGCGGGAGGTGGTGCTCTCGATCGCGGCATGGGCGCGGCGCAGATTGGCGGCGGTGATCGGCCCAAAGTGCTCGGCCAGCGTGGTGCGCAGCGTGCCGGCATCCAGCATGCGGCTGACCTCCACCAGCAACTCGTGCTGCGCCTGCATGTCTGGCGTCTTGTGCATCGGACGGGCGAACATCAGCTCCCAATGCACCGACGCCGCCTTGGTCTTCAGCATGCGGATATCGGGCGCGGATTTCGGGTCGTCGATCAGGCAGATGGCGCCCTGCGGCGCGATGATCTCGCAGATCGCGGGCCAATGCGTCTCGGTATGTGTGGTGACGAATATGGCGGAGACCGGCACGCCCAGCGCCTTGACCTGCGCCACCAGGTCGCCCGAATGGTCCAGCACGTCATGCGCGCCCATCTGGCGTGCCCAGTCCATCGTCTCCGGCCGGCTGGCGGTGGCGACCACGCGGAGCCCCGTCAACTGGCGGGCAAGCTGCACAGCGATGGAACCCACGCCGCCGGCGCCGCCGATGATCAGCACGGCCTCCTCCCGCTGCGCCGTGTCGCGCGGAATGCGCAGGCGGTCGAACAGCGCCTCCCAGGCCGTGATGGCGGTCAGCGGCACGGCGGCGGCCTCGGCGAAGGAGAGGTTTTTGGGCTTCGGGCCGACAATGCGCTCATCCACCAGATGCAGCGCGGCATTGGTGCCGGGGCGGGTGATGTCGCCGGCATAGAAGACTTCGTCACCGGGGCTGAACAGGGTCGCCTCCGGCCCCACCGCGCGCACCACGCCGGCCGCGTCATAGCCCAGCATCTTGGGCGTGCCGCCCGGGTCGGCGCGCATCCGCACCTTGGCGTCCACCGGGTTCACGGAAATGGCGCGCACCTCCACCAGCAGGTCGCGGCCGGTGGGCGGGGCCGGGTCGGGCAGGGTGAAGTCCTGCAGGGATTCGGGATCGCTGGAGGGCAGGCTCTTGGTATAGGCAACGGCGCGCATGGGTCAGGCTCCTGTCGTGGCGCCTGAGATGGACCCTGCGGCCGCATATGACGAGGCCTGTCGCGCCGCCAGGCAGCCGGATTGGCAGGATGGGCGCCGCGGGCCATACCAGCCGCATGAAGCGCTTCGATGTGGTGGTGGCCGGCGCCGGCGCGGCGGGGATGATGGCGGCGCTGGCGGCGGCCGATGCGGGCGCGCGCGTCGCGCTGCTGGAACGTGATGCGGCGGTGCCGAGCACGTTGTCCGTCTCCGGCGGCCTGATCTCCGCCGCCGGCACGCGCTGGCAGGACGCCGCCGGAGAGGCCGACTCGCCTGAAACCTTCGCCGCCGATGTGCGGGCGAAAAGCGGCGCGGAGGTGGACCCGGTGCTGCTCGCCACAGTGACGCAGGGCGCGGCGGAGGCGGTGGCCTTCCTCGCCGATGTCGCCGGCCTGCCGATCCATCTGCACACCACTTCTCGCTGGCCCGGCCATTGCGCCATGCGGCTGCATGCGACGCCGGCGGAAAGCGGCGCGGAGTTGCAGGCGCTGCTGCGCCAGGCGGTGGCGAGGCAGCCGCGCATCACCTTCCGCGACGGCGTGACGGTGACGGCGCTGCGGCCGGAGGGCGTGGCGACCAGCGCGGGTGGGATGGATGGCGGCGCCGTGGTGCTCGCGACTGGCGGCTTTGGCGGCGCGCCGGGGTTGGTGGCCCGCTACTGCCCGGAGGCGGCGCGGGCGGTGCATGTCGGCGGCAGCCACGCCGATGGCGCGGGCATCGCCTGGGCGGCGGCGCTCGGGGCGGAATTGCTCTGCATGGGCAGCTACCAGGGTCAGCCGCATGTCTCGCCGCATCTGGTGGGCGGCGTGCGGCCGCGCTTCGGGGCCTCGCTGCCGGCGCTGGGGGCGGTGCTGGTGAACCGGCTGGGGCAGCGCTTCGTGGCGGAGGATATCGGCCCCTCCGAACTCACCGCGCATCTGCTGGCGCAGCCCGGCGGCGTGGCGGTGGAGGTGTGGGGGGAGGCGGCGCAGCAGGCGGCGCTGGCCGGCGGGCCGTTCCGGCGCGCGGTGGAGCTTGGCGCCGTGGTGCGTTGCGCGGACCTGTCCGAACTCGCTGCGCGCTTCGGCCTGCCGGAGGCGGCGCTGGCCGAAACCTTCGCGGCGCCGGATCGGTTCGGGCGCCGCCGCTGGGACGGGCCGCCGCGGGCGCCCTTCCACGCGGCGGAGGTCACCGGCGCGCTCGCCCATACCCAGGGCGGCGTGCGGGTGGATGCGAATGCACGGGTGCTGCGCGCCGATGGCAGCGCCATTCCGCGCCTGTTCGCCGCCGGCGGCGTGGCCTGCGGCATTTCGGGCCGGGGCGCCGCGGGCTATGTGCCGGGCAACGGCCTGGCGCAGTCCTTCGCGCTGGGGCTGCGCGCCGGGCGGGCCGCGGCGCGATGATCGAAAGCCCCTGCACGCAACGCTGCGAGATCGATGCACGCAGCGGGCTGTGCCGCGGCTGCGGCCGCAGTCTCGATGAGATCGCGGCCTGGACCCAGCTTTCACCGGAGGCGCGCCGCGCCGTGATGCGGCGGCTGGTGGCCCGGCGTACGTGGCTCGCACGAACCGCCGTCGCGGACGAAACGACTCATACCACGCATTCTGTTCGTGATTAAGCGGCGCTGAGTCCGAAGCGGCGGATGATTTCGGCGTAACGCGCCGCATCGTCGGCAATCGCGGCCTGCAGCACCTCCGGCGCCTCATCCGTCGGCTCCACGCCGAGCGAGGCAAGGCGCTCAGCCACATCCGGGCGCATCGCCACCTCCCGGCTGGCCGCGTTCACCCGGGCGATGATGGCGGGGTTGGTGCCGGGCGGTGCGACCAGGCCATGCCAGCCGACGGCGGAGAATTCCGCAAGGCCGAGCTCACGCAGGGTCGGCACATCCGGCAGCGCGGCGGTGCGCGCCTCCGGGCTGACCAGCAGGCCGCGCAGGCGTCCGGCACGGACATGGTCCGTCACCGCGCCGATATTGATGATGACGCCCTGCAACTGCCCCGCCATCAGGTCGGTCAGCGCGACGGAGCCGCCGCGATAGGGCACATGGGTCCAGGTGGTGTTCGCCGCGCGGGCGAGCTGCTCAACCAGCAGATGCGCCAGGGTGCCATGGCCGGGGGTGCCGACCGCCGATGGCTGGGCCCGGCCGCTGGCCAGCCATTCCGCGAAATTCCTCGCCGGGTGGTCGGCCCGCACCACCAGGATCTGCGGCACCCGCACGGTGCGATGGATGGCCGCGAAACCGAGCGGGTCGAAGCTCAGCCGCGGCGTCAGCGACCCGGTGATGGAGAGCGTATCGGCGCCCGCGAGCAGCGTGTAGCCATCCGGGGCCGCGCGGGCCACGGCGGCATAGCCGATGTTGGAGCCGCCGCCGGGCTGGTTTTCCACCACCACCGGCTGCCCCAGCAACTCCGTCAGGCCGCGGGCGGACAGGCGTGCCACGATATCCTGGCTGCCGCCGGGCGCGACTGGCACGACCATCCGAATGGTCCGTTCGGGCCATGTGCTGGCGCGGGCCAGCCGGGGGGCGGCGAGCAGCCCGGCCGCAAAGGTGAGAAAGGGACGACGAGACAGCTTCGACATGATGGGGTTCCCGGCCGGCATTTCACGCCAGATCCGGGTTTAAACAAAATTCTACGAGTTATACAAGTATCAACGATCTAGAATCGTGTTTTGGGTGTTCTACAGCGGCCCGGGCAGTTCAGCGCCGTCCCGCAGCAGCGTGAGCAGTCTGGCGGCGGCCGCCGTGCCGATGACCGGCTCGGCCAATTCGAAAAACTTCGCCGCCAGCTCCGCATCGGTCAGCGGCGCGTCCGGGTCGCCCTTGCGGGTCGGCTGGTGGTGCCGCAGCACACGGCCATCCGTCAGCCGCACTTCCAGATTGGCCGCGCGCCGGGCGGGGTAATCGGCGGCGAGCGCGGGGTCGAGGCTGACCGTCACCTTCGGCATCACCGCGCGGATGCGCGGATCGGCCAGGCTTTCCGGTGTGAAGGCCGCGATCCGCACGCCGCCCAGCACCAGCAGCGCGCCGAGGCAGTATTGCGCGGAGAAGCGCGCCTGCTGCTCCGTCGCCACCTCCGGCCGGTCACACACATCCTTGGTGGCGGAATAGCCGCCGAGATGGATGGCGGCGACATCCTCCGCCCCAAAACCGTGCTGCGCCTGCAGCGCCGCCAGCCCATCCAGCCCCGCGAAGATATGCCCGCAGCAGCCGTGATTCTTGAAGGTCATGCTGGTGATGGCGATGTGCTCATCGAGGCTGGCCAGGGCCTTGTCCCACTTCCCCGCATCCTCGCTGGTGGCGACTGCGAAGCCGACCGGGCCGTGCAGCACATCGAGCGCGCCGGTGACGCCCGCGGAAGCGGCAATTGCGGCCAGCGCGCCTGCCTCCGCCGCATGGCCGGGGTGCAGCGGCTTACTCATGCCCTCGCCCCGGAAGGCCTGTTGCAGGCCACCGGCCATGGTGGCGGCGGTGGCCAGCGCATGGGCCATGCGCGTCTCGTCCAGCCCGAGCACCACGCCCACGGCCGCGGCCGCGCCGAAGGTGCCGACGGTGCCGGTGGTGTGCCAGTAGCGGTAATGGCTCGGCTGCACCGCCAGGCCGATGCGGCAGCCCACCTCATAGCCCGCGGTGATGGCGCGCAGCAGCAGGTCCATGTCGCCGCCATGCACCTGGGCGGCGGCCAGCGCGGCGGGGATGGTCGGGCAGCCGGGGTGGTAGCCGGCATCGCGGTAGATGTCGTCGAATTCCACCGTGTGGCTGGCGGTGGCGTTCAGCAGCGCCGCATGGCGCAGCCCGCCCGGCTGGCCATCGATATAGCAGATGGCGCGGCCGCTGCCGCGCTGGTCCGCCAGCACGCGGGCCATCAGGCTGGCCGGCGGCTGCGCGCAGCCCGGCAGCAGGGCGGCGAACCAGTCGATCAGCGCGCGGCGGGCATGATGCGCCACCTCCTCCGGCAAGGGCCGGTCGCGCCAGCTTGCGGCATGTGCGGCCAGGCGGATCAGCGGATTGTCCATGCGTGCGGTCCCGGTCCCGTTAGCTGTGCAAGCGCGGCGCCGCCGCGGTTCTTGCCGCCAGAATGCACCGCGCGCCGCCCGGCGCCAGCCCGCGGCCCGCCAATACTGTGGGCAAAACGAAATGCAACTGGTATCCAGACCTGGCGCCCAACGCACCCGCCGGCAGAGCGGGACGCGGCGCAAGGAAAGCTGGCGCGGCTGAACCGCCGAGACAGGGACATTCCATGATCCTCACCCGCCGCCTTGCCCTTGGGGCAGGCCTGCTGGCCGCCACGCGCCCGGCCCATGCCGCCTGGCCCGAGCGGCCGCTCTCCATCATCGTGCCCTTCGCCGCCGGCGGCGGCACGGACGTCTCCGCCCGCGTCATGGCGCAGTTCCTGGAGGTGGAGCTGGGCCAGCCCGTGGTGGTGCAGAATCGCGGCGGTGCGGGCGGCGAGATCGGGCTGACGGCGCTGGCCGATGCGCGGCCGGATGGCTACACGCTCGGCATCATCAACACGCCCGGCATCGTCACCATCCCCATCGAGCGCACGCCGCGCTGGTCGATGGACAGCTTCACCTTCATCGCCGGCGTGGTGGATGACCCGGCGACGATCCGTGCACCCGGACAGCCAGATTCGCAGCATCGCCGACCTGGTCGCGGCGGCGCAGCGCGAGCCCGGCCGGATCACCGTCGCGGACCAGGGGCCGGGCTCGGCCGGCAGCATCAGCGTCATGCTGCTGGAACAGGCGGCGGGCGTGCGGTTCGAGCCGGTGGCCTATGCCGGCACGGCGCCCGGCGCGCAGGCGCTGATGACGCGGGAGATCCAGGTCGCCACCGCCAATCTCGGCGAGAGCCTGACCTTCGCGCGGCGCCAGCCCTGGCGGACGCTCGGCGTGATGTCCGATGCGCGGCACCCGATGGCGACCGATGTGCCGACCTTCAAGGAAGCTGGCTACGATATCCACGGCGGGTCGCTGCGCGGGCTGGGTGGGCCGAAGGGGATGCCGGCGGAGGTGGTGGCGCGGATTTCCGCGGCGCTGGACAAGGTGCTGGCCAACCCCGCCTTCCGCGCCAGCAGCGAGCGCGCCTTCCAGCCGCTGCGCTACCTGAACCCGGCCGATTACGTCGCCTTCCTGACGCAGGTGGACGCGACACATCGGGCGCTGTGGCGTGAGCGCCCCTGGCGGCGTTAGCCGATCCCTTCTCCCCCGCTGGGGGCGCGGGCCTTTTTGCCTTCCATGCGCCCGCTACGCCGCCACCTGTGCCGCCAGCCGGCGGTAGCGCTCGCGTGCCGCCTCCAGGTGCCGGCGCATGGCGGCGCGGGCGGCTTCGGGGTCGCTGGCCGCGATGGCCTCCGCCACCACCCGGTGTTCGCCACGCACCTGCGCCAGATACTGCTTCCGCTCCGCCTCGCTGCGCTCCACCAGGCCGAGCGCGCGGCGGGGGATGGCGTGGCGGCCTAGCACCTCCAGGAAGCGCAGGAAGTGTGGGTTGCCGGTGGCCATGAAGATGGCGCGGTGCAGCGCGAAATCGGCCTCCGCCGCATCGCCGCCGGCGGCCACGGCAGCGTCGAAGATCGCCTCCGCCTCACTGATCAAGGCGAGCGCCGCCGGGCTGCGGCGTTCGGCGGCAAGCCCGGCGGCCTCCACCTCCAGCGCCAGGCGCAGTTCCAGCACCTGGATCACCTGTTGCAGCCCCTCGGCCTCGCTGGGCGTCAACCGGAAGATGCCCTCGCCGGGGCGTTCGGTGACGAAGGCGCCGACGCCCTGGCGGGTTACCACCAGCCCCTCCGCCCGCAGCGCCGCCACCGCTTCCCGCACCACGGTGCGGCTGACGCCGGCCTCCCGCATCAGATCCTGCTCGGTCGGCAGGCGGGCGCCGGGGGCGAGGCGGCCGGAGCGGATTTCCTCGGCCAGGCGATGCACCAGCGCGCCGGTGAGATTGGCGGCGGGGCGCAGCGGCGCCATGCCGATGTCGCGCCGCATCATGGCAGCTTGGTCCGGTGGGTCACGGTCATCATATGATATGACAAGCTGACCCGCCTGACGTCAATTCAGCGTGGGTGACGCGCTCCGCCTAGGCTCAGGCGACGCGTTCCGCCGAGACCCCTGCCTCCGCCGCTGAGATCAGCCGATCCTCGAACCACAGCGCTGCGCAGATGGCGGACATGGCGCGCCCGTCATGCCCCACGCCGGCCACGGGCACGAGCTTCCAGTTGCAGGCCACGCCACGCCGCGCCGCCTCCGCCTGGCCCTGTTTCAGGTAGTTGTGCGCCCGGGCGAAGCGGTGCGGCCCCTGGGCCAGCGCGGCCGGCTGGGAGGGGAGGGAGGGGCCGTCCGTCTCGGTATCCTGGTCGCCGGCCAGGATGGTCATGGGGAAGGCCAGCAGCGCCAGCAGCGCGTCCTCACCGAGCCCGATGCCACCCAGCCCCTCGGGGAAGGCCCGATCCAGCGTCGACAGCGTGTACCAGCCCGGGTTGCCGATGGTCGCCGCTTCCAGCCAGTCATGCGGCTGGGTGGAGAGCAGCCGGTGACCGAACTGCCCACCGGCCGAATGGCCGAACAGATGCGCCTTGTCCCGCGTGGTGACGCCGGCCTGGCGCAGCGCCTGAAACACCCGCTGCGGGATGGCATAGCCCCAGCTTTCCGCTGGGCGCGGCTGGCCGAGATCGTCCATCACCAGGCCGTTGTTGTAGTGCTCGGCTTCCGGCCAGGCCTGCTTGCCATAGGTCGGGGCGACGATCAGCAGCCCGTGTTTGTCCGCCGCCGGGATCCAGAAATCACGGTAGTCGTCGCCATTCCGCTGCATGCCGTGCTGCACGATGACCACGGGATTCTCTGGCCGGTGGCTGGCCGGGCGGTAGCCATGCAGGGTCAGCGGCCGCGCCAGGTCGCAGGCCGCATCCGCCCAGGGGATGGCGCTGCGGCCGGGCTGCGCGAAGGCGAGCGCCAGGGGAGACAGGGGTGGGCTCATTGCGGGCGAATCTCCTGCGCCAGGGTCTGCTGGTCCATCCGCCCGGCATAGGCCAGGCCGCGGCGGAAGGCCCAGACGGCGCTTTCGAAATGCAGCGGCAGGATCGGCATTTCCTGCAGGCCGATCCGGCTGGCCTCGCGCAACAACTGCTCCCGCTCCGGCTCGCCCATGGTAATCAACGCGGTCAGCGCCGCGGCATCGAAGGCGGCGTGGGACCAGTTGCCGTAGTTGCTGCCGCCGACGCCGCGCTCCCGATCCGTGCTCGCCATCCATGTGCGGAAGAACAGCAGCGTCTCCTCCGCGCTTGCCGCCCAGCCGCCCATCGGCACCGAGAATTCGCGGCGGGCGCGGCGGCCGAAGAAGACGTTCGACGGCATGGCATCCACCTCCGCCCGCACGCCGATGCGGGCGAAATACTGGCCGACGGCCTGGATCACGCGGGCATCATTCACGTAGCGGTTGTTGGTGGCGTGCAGGGTCAGGCTGAAGCCGTTCGCGTAGCCCGCCTCCGCCAGCAGGGCGCGGGCGCGGGCCGGGTCGTAGGGCAGCACGGGCAGGCCGGGGATCGTGCCGAACATCCCCTCCGGCAGGAATTGCGCGGCGGGCAGGGCTAGGCCATCCATCACCCGGCTGGCGATGGCGTTGCGGTCGATGGCGAGCGACAGCGCCTGGCGAACCCGCACATCCTGCAACGGATTAGGCGCGCCGCCGCCATTGACGAAGGGCGCCGGGTTGCGCTGGTCGAGTTGCAGGAAGATCAGCCGCGTGGTCGGCGCGACGGCCAAGCCGATCGCGGCATTGTTCCGCAGGCGGGGAATGTCGCCGGTGGCGGGCGCCTCCACCACATCATGGTCACCGGCCAGCAGCCCGGCCAGCCGCGGACCGGCCGCCGTCACCGGTTGCAGCCGCACTTCGGCCCAGTGCGGCCTGGCGCCCCAGTAGCCGTCATGTCGCACCAGCTCCGTCACGCCGCTGCGGCCGAAATGGCGCAGGCGGAAGGGGCCGGTGCCGATGGCGGCGGAGCCGTCATTGAACTGCGCCAGCGTCGGCCAGGGTTGGCCGCGGCCGCCGCACTGATCCGCCAGGCTGAAGGCGATGGGGCGCGCTGGCACCAGGCCGGCCGGGATGATCCGCAGGGTGGACAGATCCGCCGGCAGCAGCGGTTCCGGCTGGCGCGTGCCGATGACAATGCGGTGCGGCCCCTCCGCCTCCACCCGTTCCAGGCGGCGGACGATGGAGGAAAAGGAGCTGGCCAGCTCACCTTCGTTGTTCAGGATGCGGCAGAAGGAAAACACCACATCGGCCGCGGTGAAATTCTGGCCGTTGTGGAATTTCACCCCCTCGCGCAGGTCGAACACCCAGGTGGTGTCGTCGCGGCGGGACCAGGCGGTGGCGAGCGATGGCCCCGCCTTCAGCCGCGCATCCAGCGCGACGAGGGATTCGAAGACATGGTTGTGCAGGGTGGAGTTGGGCGCGGCCGCGTATTGTTGCGGATCGGCGGAGGTCGGCTCCGCCGCCATGCCGATGCGCAGTATCTGCGCCCGCGCCTCGATGGCGCCCATGACCAGAAAGGCGGCGCCTGCCAGAAGATATCGATTCATCCCGTGCATCCCCATATCGGACGCGACTATGCCGCCGATACGTGTGCTGGGCCTAGTCAGGTCACGCGGAAGTTGTGGAATTGCCAGGGGTCGTCGCTGTCCACATCCTCCGGAAACAGCACGCCGCGGCCTTCCAGCGGCGTCCAACCGGCATATTCGCCAACCATGTCGCCGAGATAGGGCGCGCAGATTTCCAGCACCCTCGCGTGGTCGATCTCATCCGACTCGACCAGGCCCTGGCGCGGGTTCTCCATGGCCCAGATCACCCCGGCCAGCACCGCGGCCGTCACCTGCAGCGAGGTGGCATTGTTGTGCGGCGCGGCGCGGCGGGCCTCGCCGATGGTGAGGCGGGAGCCGAACCAATAGGCGCCCTTGGCATGGCCCATCAGCAGCACGCCGAGCTCGTCCATGCCGTGGCTGATCTCATCCGTCATCAGCCGCTTTTCCGGCTGCATCTCCCAGTTCTTGCCGGCGAGTTCATGCACCGACAGCACCGCATCGTCGCAGGGGTGGTAGGCGTAATGCGCGGTCGGGCGGTAGGTGACCGCGCCGGTGTCATCGCGCAGCGTGTAGTAATCCGCCAGCGAGATGCTTTCATTGTGGGTGATGAGGAAGCCATGCATCGGGCCTTCCAGCGGCGTCCAGGTGCGGACCCGGGTGGAGGCACCGGGGCGCATCAGATAGATCGCGGCGTCGCAGCCGAAGCCGTGGCGGTGGCCATCCGGCGGCAACGCCTTCTCATGGCTTCCCCAGCCGAGCTCGGCCGGCTGGCAGCCTTCGCCGACGAAGCCATCGACGGACCAGGTGTTGACGAACTCCCCCGGCTTCTTCGGGCGGTCGGCCACCTGGGTGTCACGCTCGGCGATGTGGATCACCTTCACGCCGAGGTCGCTGGCAATCCGGGCCCAGGCGGTGCGGTCGCTGGCCGGCGGCGGCGTGGCGATGGGCGCGCCGGTGTCGCGGGCGATGTTCAGCAGTGCCTGCTTGACGAAATGACTGACCAGGCCGGGGTTCGCGCCATGCGCGGTGATGCTGGTGGGGCCGCCGACGAAATCCGGGCGCAGCGCGATCGCCGCTTCGCGCAACGCGTAGTTGGACCGCTGCGACGGCGTCAGCGACGTGTCGGTATAGCCACCGGCCCAGGGCTCCACCACGGTGTCCAGGTACAGCACGTCCAGCTTCTGGCAGAGCTTCATAAGCTCAACCGAGGACACATCCACCGACAGGTTCAGCAGGAAATCGCCCGGCGCCAGCAGCGGCGAGAGCAGGTCGGCAAAATTCTCGCGCGTCGCCGCCTGCAGGATGAAGCGGATGCCGTATTCGGCCGCCACGTCCTCGCCGCGGGTCTCCGCGGTGACGATGGTGATGCGCTCGGCCGGGATGTCGATATGCCGCAGGATCAGCGGCAGGACGCCCTGGCCGATGGAGCCGAAGCCCAGCATGACAAGGCGGCCGGAGAATTCTGCGTGCTTCATCGTCCAGGCACTCCATTCAGGTTTGTTGGGTGGAGGCGGTTTGCACCGCCTCCCGGTCTTCAGGCCGCTTGCACGGACTCCTGATCTTCAAGCCGCTTGCACGGCCTGCACATAACCCGGCGTTTCGAGCAGCGGCAGATCCGCCACCTCTACCACGCCGGCGCGGTCCATGCCGTTGAAGGCGGTGCGCAGGCAGGCGCCATAGGCGCCGAGCTGGCCGATCTCGATCCAGTCGCCTTCTGCCACATCGCCGGGCAGCAGGAAGGGGCCTTCCATGCGGTCCGCGGTGTCGCAGGTCGGGCCGAAGAAGCTGAAGGGCACCGTCTCCGCCGTGCTGGCGGAACCGGGGCGGATCAGCTTCACCGGGAAGCGGAAGCCTGGCACGCCGGCATCCGACAGCGCGCCATAGACGCCGTCATTGATGAACAGCATGCCGTCCCGCCGCGCCTGTACCTGCACGACGATGGAGGCACCGCCCGCCACCAGTGCGCGGCCCGGCTCCGCCCACAGCTCCACCCCCGGCAGCGCCGCTTCGGCGAAGGCGGCGGCGATGCTGTCCATGAAGGCGGACAGCGGCGGCGGGACGACATCCGGATAGGCCACCGGGAAGCCGCCGCCGACATCCAGCACCTCCACCGCCACGCCGGCCTCCCGGATCACGGCAGCGGCGAGCGCGATGGCGCGGGCATAGGCGGCAGACTCCAGGCATTGCGAGCCGACATGGAAGGACACTCCGAGCTTGCCGGCATGTGGGCGTGCCGCACGCAGTAGCGCCACCGCTTCCGCCGGCTCCGCGCCGAATTTCCCGGAAAGGTCATAGACCGCGCTGCCCTTCGGCAGGCCGAGGCGGATGATGAGGTTCAGGCCCTCGCCACCGGTTTCGTCCAGGATCTTGGCCAGTTCCGCTTCGGAATCCAGCACGAAGTCGCGCACGCCGTGCGTCGCATAGGCCTCGCGGATCGCGCCGCGCGCCTTCACCGGGTGCATGAAGTGGATCACCGCATTCGGGAACAGGCTGCGGACCAGGCGCACTTCGCCGGCGGAGGCGCAGTCGAAGTGGCGCAGGCCACCGGCCCAGAGGGCGCGTAGCACCGTCGGGTCCGGGTTGCACTTCACGGCGTACATGGTGGTGCCCGGGAAGGCCGCCTGGAAGGTCGCGCCCGCCGCGCTGATGGTGGCCGGCCGCAGGCAGTGCAGGGGGTCCTCCGGCCGCAGCGCCTCGACCACGCCGGCCACATGGGCGGGCAGGGCAGGGGCGGCGGAGCGGCGGAGCGGTGCGGTGGCGCCGCGGAAGCGGAGGACGGTCATGGCGGGCTCCCTGGGGCCTGGGGTTTGCGCGGCAGCGCGGGCAATTTGGCCCGCCGCCGCGCTTCATCCCGTGAGGGGGCGCGGCGGCGGGAAGGAGGGAACCGGGGCCGGATCGGCGCGCGCCCCCACAAGGGAGGAACCCTCGCTGCGCACGGCACGCCCGCCACCTTGCGGTGGGGAACGGGACGCGGGCGGCGGAAGCGTCGCAGGCCGGCGCCTCAGACCCTCGGGCCTGGACGGGCGGAATGCGGCGCTTCGGGCGCGGTCACGCGGAAAGTCGCGGGGAGATTCCCGGCTTCGCGCGGCGGCGATCAGGCGACACAGGCGGTTCCCTCGAACCTTCCGGCCCAAGCGGGCCGGCTGAACAAAGGACGCGTCCCGTCGTTGCTGTGCCCCGGATAGGCGGGGGCTCGCGGCACGTGCGATGGCGTCGGGTCTTCGAGGCGGGCCCACAGGGCGTCGCCACGGCCGGATAAATAGCGGCCTTTCCCACGAAGTGCAAGAGGTTTTTTCGGGACCTTGCAGAATCGTCGCGGGGGACTGCCTGCGATCGGGTTGATTGGCCGGAAGGGTTTCAGCCGCGGCAGAGGTATTCCCAGACCATGCTGGCGGCGGCCAGGGCGGTGATCTCGGCGTGGTCGTAGGCCGGCGCCACCTCCACCACATCCATGCCGCGGAAATCCGTCCCACCCAGCCGCCGCAGCACCGCCTGTGCCTGCCAGGTCGCCAGCCCGCCGATCTCCGGCGTGCCGGTGCCAGGGGCAGAAGCGGGGTCCAGCGCATCGATGTCGAAGGACAGGTAGGCGGGCGCGCTGCCCAGCACTTGGCGCACCTGCGACGCCACCTTCGCGGGACCGGCCTCATGAAAATCCTGCGCGGTCACCACGGTGACGCCCTGCGCCAGGGTCCATTCCCAGACCTCCCGCTGCACCGGGGACCGGATGCCGAGCTGGATCATCCGTTTCGGGTCCACCAGGCCCTCATTGATCGCGTGGTAGAAGACCGAGCCATGGGCATAGGCCTGGCCGAAATTATCGGCCCAGGTATCCACATGCGCGTCGAAGACCAGCAGGCCGAGCGGCGCGCCCAGCTTCTTCCGCAGCGCGCGCAGCAGCGGCAGCGTCACGCCATGCTCGCCGCCGAGCGCCACGAGATGGTCGACCGCGGCCGCCTGCTGCTCGATCCGCGCCAGGCTGCCGGGGATGTCGCCCAGGGCAAGTTCGAAATCGCCGATATCGGCCAATGGCAGCGCCGCCGGGTCCACCCAGCTTCCCGGATGCGCGCCATCCACCAGCATGCGTGACGCGGCCCGGATCGCCCGGGGCCCGTCGCGGGTGCCGGCGCGGTTGGTGGTGCCGATATCCATCGGGATGCCGGCGATGCCGATCGCCGCGTCCGGGTCCCGCCGCGTGACGCCGAGAAAGCCCGGCGGGGTGGCATAGGTGGGCGTTCCGGCCATGACGACTCCTGTTGGGATGGACAGCGCCCCCCCTTGGGCCGCAGGCTGGCCAGAATGACAAGCCAAAGAAAAGCGTCATCCGGGGAGGATGGGACTGAGGAAGGCACCACCGCCGTCCGCTCCGTGCTGATGGCCGTGCGGGTGCTGGAGGCAATGGCGCTGGCCGGCGGCCCGCTGCGGGTCTCGGACCTCGCGCGCCGGCTGACGGAGCCGAAGGGCCGCGTGCATCGCCACCTGGTCACGCTGCGCCTGGCCGGACTGGTGGCGCAGGAGGAAGCGACGGAGCGCTACCACCTGACCTGGCGCATGTTCCAGATCGGCCAGGCGGCGGGGGAGCAGTTCGACCTGAAGCGCGTGGCAGAACCCGCCATGCACCGGCTGCGCGATGCGGTGGGGCAATCCGTGCTGCTTGCCGTGCCGACCGGCGGCGACCCGATGGTGGTGCATGCGCTGGAGGCGCCGAACACGGTGCAAATCTCCGTCCAGCCCGGCAACCGCCCGCCGGCGCATTGTTCCGCCCAGGGCCGCATCATGCTCGCCTTCGGCCCGCCGGCGGCCGAGGCCCGCGCGCTGGCCGGCAAGATGGAGGCGCTGACCCCGCATTCCCTGACCGACCCCGCCCGGCTGCGGGCGCGTCTGGAGGTGGTGCGGGAGCGGATGTGGGACACCGCACCATCCGAGGCGCTGCTCGGCGTGAATGCGCTGGCCGCGCCGCTTTTCGCGGCGGGGGATGTACTGGTGGGCTCGATCGGCATTGTCGGGTCAGTGCAATTCGTGCCGGACCCGCCGGGCGAGGCGATGCTGGCCGCGTTGCGAAATGCGGCCGAGGAAATCAGCCTGCGGCTCGGCGCCACGCGCTATGGCCCGCGCGTCCCGTAGCCTACCGCTTCCACACCCGGTCCAGCGGCATCAGCCGGTTCACCAGCACCAGCAGCCCCACCGTCACCAGGATGAAGATGGTGGAGATGGCGTTCACCGTGTTCTCCAGGCTGAAGGTCGCCTCGGCATAAATCCGCACCGGCAGGGTCTGCAGCCGCGCCGTGGTGAGGAAGGCGGTGACGGTGACCTCGCCGAAGGACAGCAGGAAGCCGATGACGCAGGATACGGCGATGCCCGGCGCCAGCTGCGGCAGGATCACGCGGCGGAACACCCGCGCGGGCGTCGCCCCCAGCCCGCCGGCGGCTTCCTCCAGCCCCCGGTCGAGCTGCGCGACGGAAGCGCGCAGCAGCGCCAGCATGAAGGGCGTGACCAGCACCACATGCACCGCCAGCACGCCAAGGAAGGGCGGAATTTGGTTGAACCATTGCAGCAGCCGCAGCATGCCGAGCCCGATGGCGATGCCGGGCAGCGCCAGCGGCAGCATCAGGAAGGCGCCCACCGCTTCCTTCCCCGTGAAGCCGGCGCGCACCAGGGCGAAGGCGGCGGGCAACGCCAAAGCGAGGGAGATAACGACGCAGCACAGCGCGATCTGCAGGCTGGTCCAGGCGTCCGACAGGTAGCGTTCATTCTGCAGCACCGCGGCGTACCATTTCCAGGTGAAGCCGACGAATTGCGCGACGGTCGCCTGCGGGCTGTCATTCACCGACGCGACTGCCACCAGCAGCAGCGGGAATAGCAGGATGGCGATGGCCGACAGCAGCAGGACGCGGGAGACGAAGGGCGCCACCGCTTCCGCCACCATCACCACGCCCCGCCGCAGCGCTGGCGGCAGGCTTGGCCAGCGACGTGGCGGGCGGGCATGCACCCAGGGGGTCATGCCACCAATGATGCGGGCGAAGGCGAAGGTGACGAGGATCGAGGTCGCCAGCATGAGCATCGCGAGTGCGGAGGCCAGCGGGTAGTTCAGGATCTCCATCCCCTCCCGCAGCACCACCATGCCGGTGACCTGCACCTTGCGCCCACCGACCAGCGTGGCGGAGACGTAAGCCGTGGAGGCCATCAGAAAGACCAGCGTCAGCCCGCCGCGCAGCCCGGGCAGCGACAGCGGGAAGATCACCCGCCAGAAGCGCCGCGCCGGCCCAGCGCCGAGCCCGGCGGCGGCTTCCTCCAGCCGCTTCTCCTGCCCATCCAGCACATCGTATAGCGCCAGCACCATGAAGGGCAGGAACACCTGCACCAGCGAAAGCCCCACGGCGAACCAGCCGAACAGCAGGTTCAGCGGCGGAAAGCCCAGCGCCTGCGCGGCATTGGAGACCACGCCGCGTGGCGCCAGCAGCAGAATGATGCCGAGCGATCGCACCACCACATTGGTCAGCAGCGGCACCAGGATGATGGCAAATCCGAAAGGCTTGGCGCGCGGCGAAAGCCGCGTCAGCCACAGCGCCAGCGGATAGGCCAGCACGGCGGAGGCTGCGGCCACCACCAGGCCGAGCAGCGCGGTATTCAGCAGCAGCCGCAGGAAGAACGCGTCGCCCAGAATCTCCTGGTACTGCGCGGCGGAAGGCAGCAGCGAGATCGGCGCGAAGATCTCGCCGCTTTCCTGCACGGAGAGCAGCGCGACAGCCCCCAGCGGCGCCGCGAAGGCGGCCAGCAGCCACAGCACATAGGGCGCGGCCAGCCAGCCCGCGCGAGGTGAGTCCTGCATCAGACGCGCACCCTATGCGTTCAGCCGGCGATCTCGCGGGTGAAGCGGCTGGACCAGCGGGCCTGGTTGCGAATCACCACATCCCAGTCGAAGTCGATCAGCTTCGCCACCGCGTCCTCGCCCATGATCAGCTTGGCGGCGAGCTCCGGCGGCAGGGTGATGTTGCGGATGGTGGGGCTGTAGTAGGTCTGCTCCGCATAGGCCTGCTGGCATTCCAGGCCGAGATGCAGGTTGACGAAGGCCTCGGCCAGGGCTTGGTTGCGAGTGCCGGTCGGGATGCAGGCGAAGTTGGCGGCGACCGCCTGGCCTTCCTCCGGCTCCGCGATGACGATGTTCGGGTTGCGGGTTTCCGCATAGGTGCGGGTGAAGCTGCCGAACTCCACCGATGCCGCGCCGACCTGCTGGTCGAACATGCCATAGAGCTGGTCCTGGCTGCCCTGAATCGCGGCGAAGGGCTTCAGCTCCGCGATCTTGCGGAAGGCCGGGTCGATGTCGTTCTCGGAGCCGCCCCAGATTTTGGCCGCCATCAGCAGCCCCGCGGTGCCCTGCGCGCCCGGATAGGTCGGCCAGATCACCTTGCCCTTCAGGTCCTCGCGCCAGAAATCCTTCCAGGACGTCATCGGCGCCGCGACCATGCGGCGGTCATAGACGATGGTGACGGGGTTGAAGGCCACGCCATAGCCGCCGATGCGCGCCAGCGGATAGAGGTTCTCGAAGTTCGGCACATTGGCGCTGGGCGCCATGGTGACGCCGTCCCGCACCGCCTGGCGGCTTTCGAAGATGTTGAGATAGAGCAGGTCGAAGGAGGGGCGGCCCCGCTCGGCATAGGCCCGCGCCCGGCGTTCCGGGGTGCCGCCGAGGATGTAGTTGATCTTCACCCCATGCTGCCGCTCCAGCGGCTGCGCGCAATACTGCCGCGTGATGCGTTCCTGCGCGCCGCCCCAGATGCCGACCGTCAGCTCCTCGCCGCGACGGATCTGGGCGACGGCGTCGCGGCCCCAGATGGCGGGGGCGGCCAGGGCCGCGGCGGCCAGCAGGCCACGGCGAGTAGGGGAGAAGGTCATGGCAGGGCTCCGGTCGTGGCGGTGAAGTCTTCGATCCAGGCGATCGCCTCGGGCGGCGCGGCCAGGGTGATGGCGGCGCCCGGCGGGTAGCCCGGCTCGGCGCTCGGGCGGTGCACGCGCAGGCGGTGCGGGCCGACCGAGACCTCGTAATGGATGCTGTCATCCAGCCGCGTCGCCGCCTCCACCACCGCGGGCAGGGCCAGATGCGGCGTGGCGCTGGCGGCGGGCAGCAGCAGCAGGCGCGCGGCGCGCAGCACCAGGTGGCTGGGGCGGTCAGGGGCATCCGGCGGCAAGGGCACGGCCAGGCCTTCGGCGTGGAACAGGCCGCCCTCCGCCCGGCCTGGGATGACGCTGCGGGCGCCGAGGAAGCCCGCGGTGAAGACATGGCGCGGACGTTCCGTGAGCTCCGCCGGCGCGGCGCATTCGACGATGCGGCCGCGATCCATCACCGCCACGCGGTCGGCCAGCGCCAGGGCTTCCTCCTGGTCATGCGTCACGAACAGGGTGGTGATGCCGGCGGCATCGCGCAGCCGCGCGATCTCCTCCCGCATCTCCACGCGCAGGCCGGCATCGAGGTTGGACAGTGGCTCGTCCAGCAGCAGCAGGTCGGGGCGGATCACCAGCGCGCGGGCCAGAGCCACACGCTGCTGCTGGCCGCCGGACATGCGCGCGGGGTAGCGATCCGCCAGATGCGCCAGGCCCACCATGGCCAGCGCCTCCGTCACCCGCCGGTCGCGCTCGGCGCGGTTCACGTCGCGCATTTCCAGCCCGAAGGCGACATTTCCGGCGGCGGTGAGGTGCGGGAACAGCGCGTAGTTCTGGAACACCATGCCGATCTGGCGCCGATGCGGCGGCGCACGCTCGATCGCCGTGCCATTCAGCAGGATGTGGCCCTCATCCGGCAGGATGAAGCCGGCCACCAGCCGCAGCGTGGTGGTCTTGCCGCAGCCGGAGGGGCCGAGCAGCGCGATGCATTCGCCGCGCGCGACGGAAAGCGAAACGCCATCGACCGCCGCCTGCGCGCCATAGCGCTTGGTCAGCCGGTCGAGCACCAGATGGGGGAGGGGTTGGGTCACGCGGCAGTCTAGGCAAACCCGATGCCACGGCGCCAGGGCGGGGGATGGCCCCGATCTGCGGCCGTGGCGCGAGAAACCCAATCCTTTTTGCCCAAAAAACTTGCAAATGCTTCCGCCTGAGGCGGGCCTGGGCCCGGCCGGCGGCCGAGAGGCGGGGGCGGTGCTGGCATGGGCCTTGCTGTCCCTTGCAGCGGCGTGGCCCCGCACCTGATACGGTTACGGCTTCGCCGGGGCTGCCGGTGAGAGAGGGAGGGATCTGCGGATGCGGACGCGATATCGAATCGAACGGCGCAGCCTGCTGGCTGGCGGCGTCGGCCTGGCACTGGCCGCGGTGCCTGGCGCCCGGGTGCCCCTGGCGCAGAGCCTGGACCGGGTGTCCTTCCAGACCAACTGGCGCGCCCAGGCGGAACATGGCGGGTACTACCAGGCGGTCGCCGCCGGCATCTATCGCCGCCACGGGATCGAGTGCGAAATACGCATGGGCGGACCGCAGCAGAACCCGTCCCAGCTTCTGCTCGCCGGCCGGGTGGACTTCATCATGTCCAACGGCTTTCAGGCGCTGAACTATGCGCGGGAGAACCTGCCCTTCCTGACCATCGGCGCCATCATGCAGAAGGACCCGCAGGTGCTGATGACCCATGCGGGCAACGGCATCAATGCCTTCGAGGACATGAAGGGCCGCCCGATCCTGATCGGCGCCTCCGGCCGTGTCACCTACTGGCCCTTCCTCAAGGCGCGATTCGGCTTCACGGATGAGCAGATCCGGCCCTACACCTTCAATGTCGGCCCCTTCATGGCGGACCGCACGGCGATCCAGCAGGGGTTCATCAGCTCCGAGCCCTTCGCCGCGCAGCAGGCCGGCGCCACGCCGCGTGTGTTCCTGATCGCCGATGCCGGATACCAGAACTACCAGACCACCATCGACGTCTCCCGCCGCATGGTGACGGAAAAGAAGGACTTGGTGCAGCGCTTCGTCAACGCGACGATCGAGGGCTGGACCGCCTACATGAAGGGCGAGGATGTCGGCGCGGCGAATGCCGCCATCAAGCGCGACAATCCGGAGATGGACGACGCCAAGATTGCCTACGCCGTGCGCGTGATGAACGAGGCGGGCATCGTGCAATCGGGCGATGCGCTGCAACTCGGTATCGGCGCGATGACGGCGGCGCGCTGGCAATCCTTCTATGAGGGCATGCGCGATGCCGGCCTGTATCCGGCCGGCCTGGACCACACGCGCGCCTACAGCCTGGAATTCGTCAACAAGCGCGTCGGCCTCGCCTGAGTGGTGCCGGCGGACGTCGTCGCGCTGCAAGGCGTCACCAAGCGCTACGCGAATGGCACGCTCGCCGTGCGCGGCGTCGATCTGGCGGTGCAGCGGGGCGATTTCGTCTCTCTGCTCGGCCCCTCGGGCTGCGGCAAATCCACCGTGCTTCGGATGATGGCGGGCCTCATCGCGCCATCCTCCGGTCGCGTCGAGGTCGCGGGTGGCGGTGAGACGGGAGATATCGGCTTCGTCTTCCAGGAGCCGACGCTGATGCCCTGGGCCAGCACGCTGAAGAATGTGATGCTGCCGCTACGCCTGGCCGGCACGGCGCGGCCGGAAGCCGAGCGGCGCGCGCGGGCTGCGCTGGAGTCGGTTGGGCTGGCGGGGTTCGAAGCCGCCTATCCGCGCGCCCTGTCCGGCGGCATGAAGATGCGCGTGTCCATCGCCCGCGCCCTGGTGACGAAGCCGCGGCTGCTGCTGATGGACGAGCCCTTCGCGGCACTGGACGAGATCACCCGCCACAAGCTGAACAACGACTTGCTGACGCTGTGGGCGGCAGAGCGCTTTACCGCCGTCTTCGTCACCCATTCGGTGTTTGAAAGTGTCTACCTGTCGCGCCGCATCGTGGTGATGGCGGCGCGGCCGGGACGGGTGGTGGCGGATTTGGCGGTGGAGGCGCCCTATCCGCGCGACGAGGCGTTTCGCACCTCCGCCGATTATGCCGCGCAATGCCGCGACATATCCGCCGCACTCAGCAGGGCCATGGGCGAATGAACGTCTCCCTCTCCGCCAACGAAGCCGCCGAGGCGCCGGTCGAGCATCGCGCCCGGCGCTATGCCGGGCTGACGGCGGAGACCTGGTTCCGCATCCTGGCGCCGAGCCTGATCGGCGTGCTGGCGCTGGCGGGGTGGGAAGCGGTGGTGCGGATCAACGAGATTCCGCCCTATCTGCTGCCCGGACCGCTGGAAGTGGGACGCGCGCTGATCCGCGAGTGGCCGTCGCTATCCGTCTCGCTGCTGGTCACCTTGCAGATCACCTTTGCCGCCTTGTTCGTGGCGGCTGCCTTGGGGCTGCTGCTGTCGGTGCTGTTCGCGCAGTCGCGCATCATCGAGATGTCGCTGTTTCCCTATGCGGTGATCCTGCAGGTCACGCCGGTTGTGGCGATCGCGCCGCTGATCATCATCTGGGTGGATGACATTCGGCTGGCGCTGCTGATCTGCGCCTGGATCGTCGCCTTCTTCCCGATCCTGTCCAACACCACGCTCGGGTTGAACAGCGCGGACCAGAATCTGACGGACCTGTTCCGCCTGTACCGCGCCAGCCGCTGGCAGGTGCTGCGCGATCTGCGGCTGCCGACGGCGATGCCGTATTTCCTCGCGGGGTTGCGTATTTCGGGCGGGCTGGCGCTGATCGGTGCGATCGTGGCGGAGTTCGTGGCGGGTACGGGCGGGCGCGCTTCGGGGCTGGCCTACCGGATTCTGGAAGCCGGCTATCAGTTGCAGATCCCAAAAATGTTCGCCGCCCTGGTGCTGGTTTCGCTGACCGGCATCGCGATTTTCCTGGCGATGAGCCTGATCTCCCACCTCGCGCTGCGCCACTGGCACGAGAGCGCCATGAAGGACCGCCGATGAAGGCCGAATTATCTTCAGTTGGCCCCAGCTTCTGGCTGCGTAATGCGCGGACCCATGCCGCGCTGGCACAGGGCTTCGACGCATCGCAGGATGTGGATGGGCTGGTGCGGCTGGACATCCGGATCGAGCAAGGCCGCATCGCCGCGCTGGCGCCGCTCGGCACCGCGCCGGATGGCATCGATCTGCGCGGCGGACAGGTCTGGCCCGGCTTCGTCGATGCCCATACGCATTTGGACAAGGGCCATATCTGGCCGCGCACCCGCAACCCGACTGGCGATTTCGCCGGTGCGATCCAGGCCGTGATGGGCGATCGCGGCGCCGCCTGGTCCGAGGCGGATATCGCGGCGCGGGCCGATTTCGCGCTGCGCTGCGCCTATGCCCACGGCACCGTCGCCATCCGCACGCATCTGGACACCTACCTGCCGCAGGGCGTCGCCACCTGGCGTGTCTTCCGCAAGCTGCGGGAAGACTGGGCCGGGCGCATCACCTTGCAGATGTCCTCCATCTGCCCGCTGGACCGTTTCGCCGGGCCGGATGGCGACACGCTGGCTGACATGGTGGCGGAGGCCGGCGGCGTGCTCGGCATGGTCACCCGCCACACCGGCGGCATCCACGACGCGCTGCCCGAGAGCTTCCAGGCGGAGTTGGACCATTTCTTCAGCCTGGCGGAAGCGCGCGGCCTCGACCTCGACCTGCATGTGGATGAATCGGGCGAGACCGGCGCCCGCGCTTTGCGGGAGATTGCGCTGACGGCGCTGAAGCGCGGCTTCAAGGGCAAGATCCAGTGCGGCCATTGCTGCTCGCTCTCGATCCAGCCGGAGGATTTCGCGCGGGAGACGATTGCGCGCGTGGCGGAGGCCGGGATCGACATCGTCGTGCTGCCGATGTGCAACATGTATCTCCAGGACCGCGTGGCGAACCGCACGCCGCGCTGGCGTGGCGTGACGCTGGTGCATGAGATGCAGGCGGCGGGCATCCGCGTCTCCGTCGCCTCCGACAATACGCGCGATCCCTTCTACGCCTATGGCGATCTCGACATGACGGAGGTGTTCCGGGAATCCGCCCGCATCCTCCACCTCGACCACCCCTTCGGCACCTGGCCCGCCGCCGCCACGGCGCGGCCGGCGGAGGCGATGGGGCTGGCGGCGGTATGCGGCACGATTCGTGTCGGGGCCAGCGCCGACCTCGTGCTGTACGGCGCGCGCTTCATGACGGAGCTGCTGTCCCGCCCGCAATCGGACCGCGTGGTGCTGCGCGCCGGGCGGGTGCTGGACGCCACGGCGCCGGATTGGCGGGAGCTGGATGCGACAGTGGGGGTGGCCGAGTGACCTACGGCGCCAGCACCTGCGTCCACACCGCCTGCGCGCGGATGCCGCCCCAGCCATAGGCCATCGGCACCATCGCCGTGCCGGCCCAGACCGGATGCTGGTCCGCATAATGCGGGCTGCCGGGATGGCCGCAGGTTCCGTGGAATACGGACCAGCGGCTGTTCTCCCATTCCCCCACATCGAAGGCGTACCGCGACAGTGCGCCATAGCCGGCGGCATTGCCGGAGGCGGCGAAGAAGCCGGTGGCGAGCACCGTGTCCATGTCCCCGCCGATCGGCAGGGAGGGCGGGTCCAGCAGCGCCGCCCAATCCGGGAATAGCGGCGAGAGCGGGTGGGTCAGGCGCGGCCGGTGGATCTCGCCCCAGGGGCGCGCGCTGGCGGCCTCCGGTGCCGCACGGCGCAGCGCCTCGGCCAGCGCCTCCGGCCAGGTCATGCCGTCCAGCAGGCTGGAATCGTCCGCGCGCAAAAGGGTCGGCAGGGTCCACCAGAGCTGGTTGGCGGGCGGCACGCCGGGGGCCACCGCCAGCATCGGGTGGCCCGCCAGCGCGCCCAATCCGCTGCGCTCCACCAATATCGCCGTCAACGCCCGGCGGAAGGCGACATAGGCGGCGGGCGCGCTGGCATCGGCACTCATCCGCCCGTCCCAATCCAGCAGGCGCTGGCGCAGCGCTTTGGCTTGCGGTTCCGCGGGGGCGGGCAGGGCGGCGAGCTTCTCGCGGAACAGCAGCGCGTTCTGCGACAGCGTGTCGCCATGCAGGCTCGCCGCCCCCTCCACGCTGCGCGCTTCCGGCGCCGCGCGCAGCCGGGCCAGCACGCGCTGGGCGCGATAGGGCGGGTGGCAATCGGTGCAGAGGTAATCCGGCCCGCCATCGGCCACGACGCGGTTGTTGGCGGTGACGATCAGCCCCTCCGGCGGGTCCATCACCCGCGGCATATCCTCATGCGCGATCATGCCCTGCCAGTCCGGCGCCGCGAGCCAGCCGGGCACCGGTAGCCAGCCATTCTCCGCCGGGCGGCGTGGCACCAGGGCGCGGATCTGGAGGCCGATGTGCCCGGCGGTGTCACCGGCGACCAGGTTGTGGTCGATCAGCCCCCAGCCGCGCGTCGCCTCGAACAGCGCCTCGACGCTGCCGGCACGCAGCATGCGCGGCAGGCAGTCGAAGGACAGGTCGGTCTCGGCGAACTGCACGGAACGCAGCGCCAGCGCGGTGCCGCTGGCCGGGTCGCCGGCAATGACCGGGCCGTGGCGGGTTTCCACCACCTCGAACGCCCGCGCCGCGCCGCCGCGAATGGCGATGCTCTCCTGCCGCCGCTGCACCGGCACCCAGCCATCCGGGCCGAGAGCGTTTTGAGCACCCTCGTCGAAGCGTTCAAGGAACACATCGTGGATGTCGACAAACGCGTGTGTGACGCAGTAGGCGACCTGGCCGTTATGGGCGAAGTGCGGAAAGCCCGGCACACCCGGCACCGTCAGCCCCACCACGTCGAAATCGGCGCAGGCCAGATGGCCCTGGGCGTACATGTTGGGGATCTCGAACACCCGGTGCGGGTCGCCGGCCACCACAGGGCGGCCGGTGGCGGATTGCGTCGGGGCCACCGCCCAGTTGTTGCTGCCGCCGCCGGTCGCATCGGGCGGTGCGCCACCCAGCAGCGCCTCGATCGCCGGGCGCAGCGCGGCCAAATCCGCTTCCAGGCGCTTCGCCTCCGCCCCCGGCGGCACCAGCAGCAAATCCTTCCCGCCATCATCGTAGCGCAGCTTCGCCGCCTGGTCCGCGCCCACCAGCGGCAGCGCCGCGGCGCGCCACAGCTTGAACCAGACGGAGCCCATCAACTGGCCGAGGCGGCGCATCACCGCAATCGCGTGCCAGCCCTCCCACCGTTCCGGCACCGCCTCCAGCAGCGCATATTCCACTGGCAGCGGCGCGCCCGAATCGAGGAAAGCGTTCACCCCGGCCGCATAGGCCGCCAGCATCGCCTGCGCCTCCGCGCCCAGCGCCGCGTAGTCGCGCCGGCTGGCGGCCTCGATGCCCAGGCGTCTGGCCAGGATGTCGCCCTCCGCCGCTGCCGCGCCGAGCCATTCGGCGCTGCGGCCGAGCGCGCGGCGGCGATTCAGCTCCATCTGGAACAGCCGGTCCTGGGCATGGACGAACCCCTGGGCGCGAAACGCATCCTCCGCGCCGCCCTCCGTGCGAATATGCGGAATGCCCCAGCGGTCGCGCAGCACGGTGGCGGGCGCGCTCAGCCCCGGCACACGCACCTCGCCATCGATCGGCGGCAGGGCGGCGCGCAGGGCCTCATGTCCGGGGGTGGGCTGCATTGGCATTCCCTCCTGCGCGGCCGGGATTGCCGCGGGCTGGATATATCAAATACGATGGAGCGATGAGCGCAAGCGTCCTCCCCACCCAGCCCGTGACCGGCGAAATCGACTTCCTGTCCCCCGTGGGCCGGGAGAACCTGACCGGCCGCGTCTATGGCGAGTTGCGCAATGCGCTGATGGAAGGCCGCATGCGACCCGGCCAGCGGCTGAAAATCCGCGAATTGGCGGTCCAGCTCGGCACCTCCGAAACCCCGGTGCGGGAGGCGGTGATGCAGCTTGTTCGCGAACGCGCCTTGCGGATGGAACAGGCCAAGGCCATCACCGTCGCGGGCCTCACGCTGGCGCAGTACCAGGAACTGCGCCTGGTCCGCACCGCCCTGGAAGGCCTGGCCGCCGGGACGGCCGCCCGCCACATCACGCCCGCCCAAATCCGTGCGCTGGAACGCGCCCATGCCGATCTCGTCCGCGCCGAGGCGGCCGGGGAGGGGGCAGCCGCCATCCGCGCCAATTGGCGCTTCCACCATGGCCTGTACCGCGCCGCCGCCATGCCGGAACTGCTGGCGGTGATCGAGGGCATCTGGCTGCGCAACGGCCCGATGCTGACCTACCTCTACCCCGATGCCCACCCGACCTACCCCGGCCGGCACCGCCACCTGGATATCCTGGACGGTTTGCGCGCGCGCGATGCCGCGGCAACACGGGACGCGGTGCAGGCGGATATGGAGGAAGGCGGCGCCGGCCTGGTTCGCCATCTGGCGGCGATGGAACAACCCGCTCACCCCAAGGGAAAAGCCGCGTGAAGCTGAACCCGATTGCCACCGCGACGCCCTGGTTCCGGATGGAGGTCGAGGACGCCGATTGGGCGGCGGAGGACCCCGCCGACCTCGCCCGCTGGATGGAACAGCTTCTGCTGATCCGCCGCTTCGAGGAAAAGATCCTGGACCTTCACGGCGCCGGGCTGATCCATGGCCCGGCCCATGCCTCGATCGGGCAGGAGGGCGGCGCGGTGGGGGCGCTGTCGGTGCTCGGCACCGAGGACAAGATCAACGGCACGCATCGCGCGCATCACCAGATCCTGGCCAAGCTGCTGAACGCCGCGACGCCGGCGGGCTACGACCCGCGGCGGGACGCGGTGCCGGAGGATGCACGCGCCCATGTGCAGCGGACCATGGCGGAGATCATGGGGTTGGCGCAGGGCTATAATGGCGGCCGCGGCGGGTCGATGCATATGCGGATCGCGGAGGCCGGCGTGGTGGGCTCCTCCGCCATCATCGGCGGCAATGTGCCGCATGCGGTGGGCTATGGCCTGGCGGACAAGGTGCTGGGGCGGGACCACATCTCGGTCGCCTTCTTCGGCGATGGCACGCTGATGGCGGGCCAGACTCTGGAGGCGATCAACCTGGCGGCGCTGTACCGGCTGCCGGTGGTGTTCTTCCTGGAGAACAACTTCTACGCCGTCTCCACCCATGTGCAGGACCAGACGCGGGAGACGCGGCTGACCACGCGCGGCGCGATGTTCGGCGTGCCCTCCGTCGAATGCGACGGCATGGATGTGCTGGCGGTGCGGCGCGCGATGCAGTGGGCGCGCGCGCAGATTGCCGAAACCGGCGGGCCCGTCTTCGTCGAGGCGATCTGCTACCGCTTCCTGCACCAATCCGGCCCGATGCTCGGCAGCCAGTTCGGCTACCGCGACAAGGCGGAGGAGGAGGCCTGGCGCGCCCGTGATCCGGTGACGACGCTGCCCCTGGTGCTGGACCGGCTGGGCGTGCTGGATGCCGAGGGGCTGGCGCGGCTGGAGGCGCGGGTGCGGGCGGTGGTGGACCAGGCGGCGGAGGCGCTGGTGGAAACGCCGCCCGGTGCCAATGCGCCGCGCCTGCGCGACGGCCTGCTGCCGGATGTGGCGGGACTCGAACACGGCATCCGTGGCGATCTTGCCGAACTGCGCGGGCTGAAGGCGCAGGAAGCCGGCACGGCACCGGCGCAGCCGACAAAGTACATCGACGCCATCGCCGCCACCCTGCTGCACGCCATGGAACGCGACCCGCGCATCGTGCTGATCGGCGAGGACATCCACCGGCTGCGCGGCGGCGTCTCCGGCTCCGCCAAGGGTGTGATGGAGAAATTTCCTGAACGCGTCTTCGCCACGCCGATCTGCGAAAACGGCTTCACCGGCATGGCGCTGGGTGCGGCGCTGTGTGGGCTGCGGCCGGTGGTGGATATCATGTTCGGCGACTTCACCATCGTGGCCGCCGACCAGATGTTCAACGGCATCGGCAAGTTCGCGCATATGTTCGGCGGCGGCTTCGGCATTCCGCTGGTGGTGCGCGCGCGCGTGTCTCCCGCCGCGGGCTACGGCTCGCAGCATTCGATGGACCCGTCGGGGCTGTTCGCGGCTTTTCCCGGCTGGCGCATCCTGCATCCCTCCACGCCGCATGATTATGTGGGGCTGATGAATGCGGCGCTGGCCTGCGAGGATCCGGTGCTGATGATCGAGCATCAGGGCCTGTTCCAGACCAGCGGCCCGGTGCCGCAGGACCTCGACTACATCGTGCCGTTCGGCCGCGCGCGTCTGGTCCGCGCAGGCCGCGCCTGCACCGTGCTGACCTACGGCGCCATGGTGGCGGAGACGGAAGCGGCGGTGGCGGAGACCGGCATCGATGCCGAAATCCTCGACCTGCGCTGCCTGGATCTGGATGGCATGGACTGGCCCGCCATCGAGGCCAGCATCCGCCGCACGAACCGCGTGCTGATCGCGGAGCAGACCGCGCATGGTACGGCGCATGGCGCGCGATGGGTCGATGAGATCCAGCGCCGCTGTTTCGACTGGCTGGACGCGGAAATCACCCGCGTGCATGGCAGCCGCGCCGCCCCCGTCGTCTCCCGCCCTCTGAATGCGGCGGCGCTGGCGGATGCGGCGAAGGTGGCGGAGGGGCTGCGGCGGTTGATGCGGTAGCGGCGCGTCGCCCCCACCAACCAGCCGCAGGCGTTGCGGCAGTGCCGCAACCCCCCGCAAGGGCGGGGGAGGGCTCTCGCGACGTCTCAGTTCGCGCGCAGGCCTTGGATGCGGATCAGCCCGTCCGGGATCAGCCGCAGCCCGCTCACCGCCGCGGTCGTGCCGAAGAAGCTGGCCGGATGCCACAGGTAGATGTAGGGGCGGTCGCGCAGCAGCACCTCCATCGCCTTGCCATAGGCGGCCAGCCGTGCGGCAGGCTCCACGCTGGTGCGGCCCGCCCGCAGCGCCGCATCGGCCTGTTCGCTGCAATAGCGGCCGCCATTCAGGCTCTGCCCGCAGGCGTTGAAGCCCCAGAGGTTGCCGTCCACATCGGTGCGGCCGGACCAGGCGATGATCAGCACCTCGAAATCTCCGGCGGTCCAGGCGCGCAGCAGGGTGGCCACCTCGATCACCTGGATCTCCAGCGCGATGCCGGCCTCCGCCGCCATGGCCTGGATCACCTCTGCCGCCTGGACGTACTCCGTGGTGTTGGGAACGGAGAACCTGATCCGGACGCGCTCCTGCCCCGCCTCCCGCAGCAGCGCCCGCGCGCGGGCCAGGTCGCGGCCCGGCACCGGAAGTGCGGCGATGTGGTGCGGGTGGCCGGGGGGCGTCGATTGGTTGCCCGGGCGATACAGCCCCTCGAAGGCCACCTGGTTCAGCGCGTTACGGTCGATGGCCAGCTCCAGCGCCTCCCGCACCCGCGCATCCTGGCCGAGCGGGTTCTGCGCTCGGTCACCATGCGCGACGTTGATGGCGAGGTAGACGGACGCCAGCGACGGCCCCTCCAGCAGCTTCACGCGGGCATCGCGCCGCAACGTGGCGACGTCGGAGGGGTTGACCCGCTCGATCACGTCGAGCGTGCCGGCACGGAGGTTCGCGGCGCGCACGGTGGTATCCGGGATCGGCCGGTACACCACCCGGTCGAAATGCAGGGCGCCGGCGTTCCAGTAGCCAGGGAAGCGCTCCAGCTCGATGCGGTCCTGCGGCACCCGGCGGGTCAGGCGGTAGGGGCCGGCGCAGGCCGGCTCCTTCTGGAAATCGGCGCCCAGCACCGTTGCCTGGCGCGGCGAGACCAGCATGCCGGCGCGATCCGAAAGCGCCGCCAGCAACGGCGCGAAAGGCTCCGACAGGCGGATGCGGATCTGCATCGGCCCCGCTTCCTCCACCGCCGTCACCGGGCCCAGTTCTCCGCGGCGGGTGGAGCCCTGGGCGTTGATGTGGCGGTTCAGCCCGGCCACCGCGGCCGCGGCGTCCAGCGCCACGCCGTCATGGAAGGTGACGCCGGGGCGCAGCGTCAGAAGCAGGGCGCGGCCGCCTTCCTGCCATTCCCAGGCGGTTGCGAGCTGCGGCACCAGCGCGCCCTGCTCATCCACCTCGATCAGCTTGTCGCACATCGCCATGAAGACCTGCCGCGCCGCCACGCTGCGCGACAGGGTCGGATCCAGCACATCGGGGTCGGAGGCGATGCCGATGCGCAGGGTTTGCGCTCCGGCGGGCCAGGCCAGGGTGAGGCCGAGAAGGGCGGCGAGGAGTGGTCGCATGCGATCGTCTCCGTTTCTGCACCCGCATCCTTGAATCGTTTTCGTCCGGTGTCACCATATGATATATCGATGCCGAGCCCATGGAGCGCCGGATGCCCGATATCTACCCCGCCAATCTCAGCCGCGACGCGGCGCTGCGTGAGCGTGCCGGGCGCGTGATCCCCGGCGGGCTTTGGGGTCACCTCAACGCCGCCCGCCTGCCCGAAGGCTACCCGCAATACTACAGCCGCGCCGAGGGCTGCCGGCTGTGGGATGCGGATGGGCGGGAGGTGGTGGATTTCATGTCCTCCTGGGGCCCGATCGTGCTCGGGCACCATGACCCGGTGGTGGAGGAAGCCGCACGGCGCCAGGCGCAGCTTGGGGATTGCATGAACGGCCCGGCGCCGGTGCTGGTGGAACTGGCGGAGCGCCTGGTCGCCACCATCCCGCATGCCGAATGGTGCCTGCTGGCGAAGAACGGCACGGATGCGACCACCGCCTGCGTCACCATTGCCCGGGCAGCGACGCGCAAGCGCAAGGTGCTGGTGGCGCGCGGGTCCTATCACGGCGCGGTGCCCTGGTGCTCGCCCTCGACCGCCGGCGTCACGGCGGAGGATCGCGCGCATCTGGTCTTCTACGACTACAACGATGTGGAATCCGTGCAGGCGGCGGCGGAGGCGGCGAAAGGCGACCTCGCCGGTATCCTCGTCACCGCCTTCCGGCATGACATGTCCCGCACGCTGGAACTGCCCGACCCCGCCTTCGCCCGCGCGCTGCGCGCCATCTGCGACGAGACCGGGGCGGCGCTGATCCTGGATGATGTGCGCGCCGGCTTCCGGCTGCATCTCGGCGGGTCGTGGGAATGTGTGGGGGTGCGGCCGGACCTCGCCGCCTATAGCAAGGCAATCGCCAATGGCCACCCGCTGGCCGCCGTGACCGGCGCCGAATGGCTGCGCCGCGCGGCGACGGAAGTGTTCACCACTGGGTCCTTCTGGTGCGGCGCGGTACCGATGGCGGCGGCGCTGGCGACGCTGGAGGAATTGCAGCGCATCGACGGCCCCGCCCGCATGCGCGAAATGGGGCAGCGTCTGCGGGACGGCTTCGCGGCCGGCGCGGAGCGGCATGGGCTGCGCATCATCCAGTCCGGCCCGCCACAGATGCCGCTGCTGCAATTCGAGGGCGATGCGGATTTCCGGCTCGGCGACGCCTTCTGCTCGGCGGCGCTGGCGGCGGGCGCCTATTTCCACCCGCGCCACAACATGTTCGTCAACTGCGCCCATGACGCGGCGGCGGTGGATCGGGGGCTGGAGGCGGCAGAGGCAGGCTTCGCCGCCGTGGCGCGTCTTTCAGGCTGAAGGCGGGCGGTGCTGCGCCCAGGGGCGGTCCTGCTCCAGGATCGCGCCGAGGCGCAGCAGGCTCATATCCGCGCCCCAGGGGCCGACCAACTGCACCGCAGTCGGCAGCCCATCCTTCGCGAAGCCGGAGGGGATGGTCAGCGCAGGGTGGCCGGTCAGGTTGAAGGGGTACATGTAGCTGGACCAGCCCTGGCGGGTGATGCCGCACAACTCGCCCTCGATCTCGATCTGGCCATCGGCGGCGTCGAAATCCGCGGGCAGGGCGGTGCGCGTCAGCGTCGGCGTGACCAGCACATCGTAGCGGCCGAACAGGCCCTGGATGGTGCGGAACAGCTGCGTGCGGGCGAATTGCGCCTCGCGGAACTGGGTCAGGGAGAAGCCCGAGCCACGCTCCATGAAGGCCAGCAGCACCGGATCCATCTGGTTGTGCCACTGCGCCAGATGCGGCGTGCAGCTTACGAAGAAGCCGGCCTGGTACATGATGCGGCCGGGGAACTCCATCCAGTCGATCGGGTCCGTCACCTCCTCCACGAAGGCGCCGCGGGCGGACAGGGCATCGAGGCTGGCCAGTGTGTTCTCCGCCATCTCTGCCTGCACCTTCGCGTTGCAGGCGCGCGCGATGTAGCCGACGCGCAGCCCGTGCAGATCGCCGCCGATCAGCCCCGGCGGCACCGGCGCCAGGCCCGGGCCGCGCAGGCTCTGCGCGTCGCGCTCGCTGGGTCCGGCAATGACGGAGAACATCACCGCCGCATCGCTGACGGTGCGCGTCATTGGCCCCGCATAGACGTTATTCGCAAAAGTGTCGGCCGAGGCTTCCCACGGCACCGTGCCGAGCGTCGCCTTCAGCCCGACCAGGCCGCAGCAGGCGGCCGGGATGCGGACGGAGCCTGCACCGTCCGTGCCGAGCCCGAGCGGCCCCAGCCCTGCCGCGACCGCCGCCGCCGCACCGCCGGAGGACCCGCCGGTGGTGCGGGAAAGATCCCACGGATTGCGCGTCGTGCCGAAGCTCGGCCCGTCCGTCAGCCCCTTATGGCCGAACTCCGGCATGGTGGTCTTGCCGACCAGAATGCCGCCCGCCGCCTTCAGCCGCGCCGCCGTCGCGTCGTCACGCGTCGGCACGTTGTTGGCGAAGATGGCGGAGCCGTGCGTCGTCAGCACATCGGCGGTATCGACCTGGTCCTTGATGTGCATCGGCACGCCGTGCAGCGCGCCAAGGGGCGCGCCATCCATCACCGCCTGTTCCGCCCGGCGCGCGGCTTCCATCGCCTGGTCGTGCAGCACCGTGACGAAGCAGTTCAGGCGCGGCTGCTCCCGGTCGATCGCGGCCAGCACCGCCTGCGTCAGGTCCACCGGCGACAGACGCCGCCGGCGGATCAGCGCGGCCGCCCTGGTTGCCGGCATGAACAGCAGATCGGTGTCGTCCATCGTCCGTTTCCTTCTTGCGCAGACCGCTTCCTGGGGGTCATGCTGGCATAGGATATATCGAACGGCGAGGGGCCAACCCCGCCAGGGCAGGAGGAAATCGAGGCATGTCGCAAATCCAGATCGGGCGCCGAGGCCTGATGGCAGGCGGCACCGCCCTTGCCGCCTCCGGCCTGATCCGCCCACCCGAGGCACGCGCTGCCAGCCAGCTCAACCTGGTGCTGGAATCGGAGGTCGTGATCCTCGACCCCTATATGACCACGGCGGCGATCACGCGGACCTTCGGCTTCCACATCTTCGACACGCTCTATGCGATGGATGGCCAGGGCCGCATCCAGCCGCAGATGGTGGAAAGCCACACCACTTCCGCCGACCGCCTCACCTGGAACTTCACCCTGCGGCCGGGGATGAAGTTCCATGACGGATCGCCCGTCACCTCCACCGATGTCGTACTGTCGCTGCAACGCTGGATGCCGAAGGATGCGCTGGGGCGCATGCTGCGGGACGCGCATGCAAGCCTGACGACGAAGGGCACGCTCGGCTTCGAACTGGTACTGAAGCGGCCCTTCCCGCTGGTGCTGGATGTGCTCGGCAAGCCGAACGCGCCGGTGCCCTTCATCCTGCCGGAACGCCTGGCGCGCACCTCGGGCGACACGCGCATCACGGAGATTATCGGCTCCGGCCCCTTTCGCTTCCGCCCGGACCAGTGGCGGCCCGGCAACTACATGGTGCTGGAGAAATTCGCGGATTACGTGCCGCGCCGCGAGGCGCCGGATTTCCTTTCCGGCGGCAAGGTAGTGAAGGTGGACAGCCTGTCGCTGCGCGTCATGCCGGACCAGGCGACGGGGGCCACGGCGCTACTGGCGAATGAGATCGACTACCAGCAATACGTGCCCTTCGATTGGATTCCGCGCCTTGAACGCTCCCGCGACGTGAAGCTGCTGTCGCTTGGTGGGCTGCATCAGTTCCAGGGCAATTTCCGCCTGAACCACGCGGCCCCGCCCTTCGACGACCCCGCCGTGCGCCGCGTGTTGTGGAAGCTGGTGGACCAGAACACCGTGCTGCAGGCGATCGGCGTGCCGGAGCGGTTCCGCGCGCCGCAATGCACGTCCTTCTGGATGTGCGATGCGCCCTACAGCACCGATGCCGGGGCGGAGGGTGCGAAATACTCCATCTCGGAGGCGAGGGCGGAGCTGGCGAAAACCTCCTATGCCGGTCAGCCGGTGCAGTTCCTGCAGGTGGCGGGCTCCATTTCCCAGACCGCGGCGCAGGTGCTTGTGCAGAACATGAAGCAGGCCGGCTTCACGGTGGATGAGCAGCAGATGGATTGGGGCACCGTGCTCGCCCGCCGTGCGCGGCGGGATGGGTGGAGCATGTTCGCCGTGTATTCCAACGGCGTCGACATGATCACGCCGCTGACCCATTTCTACATCGCCAGCACCTGTGCCGACTTCCCCGGCTGGTCCTGCGACGAACGCATTCCCCGCCTGACGCAGGATTTCGCCAATGCGGAAACCCCGGCGGAGCGCCAGCGACTGACGGCGGAAATCCAGCGCCTGTCCTATGAGCTGACACCCTCCGTCATGTGGGGCCAGTTCACCATTCCGGCGGCCTATCGCACCTCGCTCAGCGGGTTGATGGAATCGTCCTTCCCGATCTTCTGGAACGTGGAGAAGACCTGACGCCACTCTCTCCGCTTGCCATGGGGGGCGGGTGGTTCCTACGCTCCGCTGTGTTCAAACGGGAGAGCAATGATATGACCATCGGACGCAGGACGCTCGGCAAAGGCCTTGCCGCGGCAGGCGGGCTTGCCATTCCGGGGCTGCCCATTTTAGGGCTGAGCGGGCGGGAGGCGCAGGCGCAGCGGGCGCAGGATACGCTGCGCCTGGTGTTCCGCGACGCGGTGCCGAATATCGACCCCTATTTCAACAGCCAGCGCACCGGGCTGATCCTTGGCCACCAGGCGTGGGACGGGCTGGTGCACCGTGACCCCGAGACCTTCCGCGTCGTTCCGGCCATGGCGACGGAATGGCGCTGGGTGAACCCCTTGCTGCTGGAATTCACCCTGCGCCAGGGCGTGAAGTTCCATGATGGCAGCCCCTTCACCGCGGCGGATGCGGTCTACACGCTCAACACCGTCTCCAACCCCGACACCCGCGTCGCGACGCCCAGCAACTACGCCTGGATCGAGCGTGCGGAGGCGGATGGTGACTTCAAGCTGCGCCTGCACCTCAAGCGGCCGACACCGGCGGCGCTGGACTACCTGGCGCTCGTCACGCCGATCTGGCCGAAGGCGTATCGGGAACGGGTTGGCGTGGAAGGCTACAGCCGCGCGCCGATGGGTGCCGGCCCCTACAAGATCACGAAGTTCGATGTCGCGACGGGCGTCGAATACGAACGCTTCGACGACTATTACGAGAGCGGCCCCAAGGGCAAGCCGGCGATCCGCCGCATGACCGTGCGCTTCGTGACGGATGCGGCGACGGAGCTGACGGAGCTGCTGGCACAGCGCGTCGACTGGATCTGGAACATGAACCCGGACCAGGTGCCGAACGTCAACCGCATTCCCTTCCTGCAGACGCTGCGGCAGGAATCCATGCGGATTGGCTATCTCAGCCTGGATGCCGCTGGACGCAGCGGCGACAACCCGATGAAGAACCTGAAGGTGCGCCAGGCGGTGTGGCACGCGATCGACCGCAAGACGATCGCGGAACGCCTGGTTACCGGCGGGTCCCGCGTGCCGGTGGCGCCCTGCTATCCCAGCCAGTTCGGCTGCAATGCCGATGCCGCGGTGCAGTATGACTACAACCCGGACAAGGCGAAGCAGCTTCTGGCCGAGGCCGGCTACCCGAACGGCTTCGACATCGAGCTGACCAGCTACGTCCAGCCGCGCCAGTGGTCCGAGGCGGTGCAGAGCTACCTGCAGGCCGTCGGCATCCGCGCCCGCCTGAACCTGTTGCAGGTGGCAGCCCAGATCCAGCGCGCCTGGCGTGGCGAACTGGCGATGTCGATGGGAAGCTGGGGCAGCTATTCCATTAACGACGTCTCCGCCATCCTGCCCAACTTCTTCGGCGGCACCAACGACGACTATGCCCGCGACGAGGAGTTGCAGCGCCTGCTGGTGGAAGGTGGTTCGAGCGCCGATGAAGCGGTTCGCAACGCCGCCTATTCCGCCGCCATCAAGCGGATCACGGAGCAGGCGTATTGGGTGCCGCTGCACACCTACGTCAACACCTACGCCTTCACCCGCCAGCTCGACTTCAAGGCCTTCCCGGACGAGCTGCCGCGCTTCTACCTGGCGAAGTGGAAGTGATGCGTCACCCTTCGAGGTGACACTCCACGAGGCCTGCCGCGAAAGCGGTGGGCCTCGGCGCCTGCGTCGCGCAGGGCGCGAAGACCTTCGGGCAGCGCGGATGAAAGCGGCAGCCCGGCGGCACATTCGCCGGGTCCGGCATGATGTCGCCGAGGCCCACATCCGGCACGCCCAGCCCGGGCTCCGGCGTCAGCACGCTGGCCAGAAGCGCCTGGGTGTAGGGGTGGCGCGGGTTGGTGAAAAGCGCCTCGGATTCCTGGCGCTCCACGATGCGGCCGAGATACATCACGGCCACCTCGCTCGCGACATGTTCGACCACGGCCAGGTTGTGGCTGATGAACAGGTAGGTCAGGCCGAGGTCGCGGCGCAGTTCATCCAGCAGGTTCAGGATCTGCGCCTGCACGGAGACATCCAGCGCGCTGGTCGGCTCGTCGCAGATGACGATGCGCGGCCGCAGCACCAGCGCGCGCGCGATCGCCACGCGCTGCCGCTGGCCGCCCGAGAGCTGGGAGGGAAAGCGCCCGCCCTGTTCCGCCGATAGGCCGACGCGTTCCAGCGCCTCGCCCACCCGCCGCGCCACATTCGCGCGGTCGATATTGCCCTGTGCCACCAGCGGCATCGCCACGATGTCTTGCACCCGGCGGCGCGGGTTCAGTGAGGAGAAGGGGTCCTGGAACACCGGCTGGATCAGCCGCGCGCGGGCCTTGCGGTCCATATCCGCCAAGCGCTGGCCATCCACCAGCACGTCACCGGAGGTAGGCGGCAGCAGGCCGAGGATCATGCGGGCCAGCGTCGATTTGCCGCAGCCGCTTTCCCCCACCACGCCGAGCACGCTGCCCGGCGGCACGGCGAAGGATACGCCATCCACCGCGCGCACCTGGCGCGGCGGCGCGAACAATCCCTGACGCACGTTGAAGATGCGGCGCAGGTCGCGGACTTCGATGGCCGGCGTCATGCCGCGAGGTCCAGCGTGCACAGCACCTCATGCCCCGGCCCCGCCTGCTTGCGCGGAATCGTGCCTGTGCAGGCGGCGTGGGCGTGGTCGCAGCGGTCGCGGAAGGCGCAGCCGGTGAAGCCGGGCGGAATACGTGGCACAACGCCGGGAATGCTGCCCAGCGGGTCGCCGCGCTTCACCTTGCCCGGCACCGGCACGCAGGCCAGCAGCCCGCGCGTATAGGGATGGCGCGGACTGCCGAACAGCTCCGCCGTCGGAGCCGATTCCACCACCTCTCCCGCATACATAACGGAAACGCGGTCCGCGATGCGCGCCACTACGCCGAGGTCATGCGTGATCAGCAGGATGCCGAGGCCGAGGTCGCGCTGCAGCGTGGCCAGCAGCCGCAGGATCTGCGCCTGCACCGTCACATCCAGCGCCGTGGTGGGTTCGTCCGCGATCAGCAGTTCCGGGTCGCACATCAGCGCCATCGCGATCATCACGCGCTGCCGCAGCCCGCCTGAAAGCTGGTGCGGAAACTGCCCGAGCCGCAGCCCCGGCGCGGTGATGCCGACGCGGCCAAGCAGTTCCGCCGCGCGGTCCACCGCCTGCGCGCGCGTTGCGCCACGGTGCCGGCGCAACACCTCCGTCATCTGGCTGCCCACCGTATAGGCGGGGTTCAGGCTGGTCATTGGCTCCTGGAAGATCATCGCCATGCGGTCGCCGCGCAGGCGGGACATCTCGCGTTCGTTGAAGCCGCCGATCTCCTGGCCGGCGAAGCGCAGGGCCGATGCCTCTCGCTTCCCGCCGCGGGCCAGCAGGCCCATGATGGCGAGCGATGTGACGGATTTGCCGCAGCCGCTTTCGCCGACCAGGCAATGCGTCTCCCCCTTCGCCACCGCCATGGAGGCACCGCGCACCGCCGCCGTGCCGCCGAAGGTCACGCGCAGATCCTGCACCTCGAGCAGCGCTGTCACCGCGTGAGGTCCGTGCCGAGCATGTCGCGCAGCGCATCGCCCAGCAGGTTCACGCCGAAGACCAGCACGAACAGGGCGATACCGGGCACCAGGATCACCCAGGGGGTGAAGAACATGTATTCCTTCGCCTCCGAAATCATCAGGCCCCAGGAGGGCAGGGGCGCCGGCACGCCGAGGCCGAGGAAGGACAGCGCCGCCTCCAGCAGGATGGCCAGCGCCATTTCCAAGGTCGCCACCACCGCCAGATGCGTCGCGATGTTGGGCAGGATCTCCCGCAGCAGAACGCTGGCGTGGGACGAACCGGCGCACCACGCCGCACTCACATAATCCAGCGTCCGCAACTGCATGGTGGTGGATCGCGCGACCACCGCGAATCGGTCCCACAGCAGCAGGCCAAGTACCAGGATCACCAGCGTGAAGCTGGTCCCCAGCAGCCCCGCCACGGCGAGTGCCACCAGCACCACCGGGATCGAAAGCCGTGCCGTGATCAGGAACATCACGACATCATCGACCCGCCCGCCATAGAAGCCACCCAGCACGCCGAGCGTGGTGCCGATGAGGCCGGAGGTGATGACGGTGGCGACCCCGATGATCAGCGAAATCCGCGCGCCATAGATCAGCCGCGACAGATAATCCCGCCCCAGCTGGTCCGTGCCGAGCCAATTGGCCGGCGTGCCGCCCTCCATCCAGGCTGGCGGCACCAGCCGGCGGCCGAGGTCGATGGCATAGGGATCATAGGGTGCGATCAGCGGGGCAAGGATCGCCATCACCAGGGCGAAGCCGACGATCAGCGCGCCGGTCACGAAGGTGGCGTTCCGCAGCAGGCGCCGCGTGGTGCCGGTGCCCGGCATGATGGCCCCGCTCATGACGTGCGCAGCCGCGGGTCGAGCACCGCGTTCAGCAGATCCGCCAGCAGGGTCAGCGCGATGTAGATCAGCGCCAGCACCAGGATCACCGCCTGCACCACGGGGAAGTCGTTCTTGCTGATGCTCTCCCACGCCAGGTAGCCGACGCCATGCATGGCGAACACGGTCTCGATCACTATGGACCCGCCGAGCATGAAGCCCAGTTGTACCGCGGCGATGGACACCACCGGGATCGCCGCATTTCGAAACCCGTGCTTCACCAGGATGGAAATTCGGGACAACCCCTTGGCGCGCGCGGTGCGGATGTAGTCGGACGACAGCGCCTCGATCATCCCACTGCGCGTCAGCCGCATCAGCGATGGGATGGCAGAGAAGGACAGCACGATGCCGGGCATGACGTAGTACTCCCACGCCCCCGTGCCCGAGATCGGCAGCCAGCCCAGGTTCAGCCCCAGCACCACCATCAGGATCAGCCCGAGCCAGAAGGACGGCATCGCCTGGCCGATCAGCGCCACCAGCATCACGCCGCGATCGACATAGCTGCCTTCCCGAACCGCGGCGATGATGCCGAGCGGCAGCGCCACCACCAGCGCCAGCGCCAGCCCAACCAGGCCCAGCGTCAGGGTGATCGGCAGGCGATGCGCGATGAGGTTGGCGACGCGGTCCTTGAAGAAGAAGCTCTCACCGAAATCGCCCTGCACGGCGCGCAGCAGCCAGTCGAAATACTGCTGCGTCAGTGGCCGGTTCAGCCCATAGGCCTGGCGGATCAGCTCCACATCCTGCTGCGTCGCATTCGGCCCGGCGATGGAGATGGCAAGGTCGCCCGAAAGCCGCGTGAGCAGGAAGCTCAGCGTCAGCACCGTCAGGGCCACAAGGATCGCGACGGTCAACCGGCGCAGGAGAAAACGGACCATTGAACGGAGCGTAGTCACGCGTTGCGTGAGGTGGCAAGCGCGCTGTTACCGCGCCGGGGCCATCGCAGGGCGGTGTGGGATCGGGGCGCGGCAGCGAATCCGCCCGTATCTCAGGCTTCGTGACGCCGCACGCCGCGCCGTATCCGCTAGGCTGCACCGGCCCAGGAAACGTGCTGCGCCGCATCCGGCGTGGTGGCAGGACAATGGAGACCGACGAGCAAAAATGCCTGGTCACGCGCCTCTGCCATGCCCGAGCGGGGATCCCGCCGGAGACAGCCAACGGTCCCTTGCCACCGATGATGTGGGGTCTGCCGCGACAGCCGCCGGAACTGGCCGCCGCCGGTCTGCCGCGCCGCGCATGCTGGCCCATCTCGTGCGCGACAGCGCGGCGCCGGCGGCTCTGCTGTGGGGCCCCGACCTCCTCGCCCTGCACAATGCGGCGTTCCTCCCGCTTCTGCCGGGGGGCGCCCCGGCGCAGGGCAGCCATTGCGCGGCGCTGTGGCCGGATGGCGGTGGCATCGCGGCGCTGGTGCAGGCCGCGCTCGCCGGGCAGCCACTGCCGCCGCAGACCCTGGCCTTCCCGCAGGCAGGTGGCCCGGCCTTTTTCAGCCTGTCCGCCATGCCGGCACGCGACGAAGCGGGCCTAATCGGCGGCGTGCTGCTGACAGGCTTCGAGACCACCTGCGTAGTGCAGGCCGAACGCCGCAGCGCCTTCCTGCTCGACCTCGACGCCGCCCTGCGGGACCTGGATTCGCCGGAGGCTGTGGTGCGGACCGCGGCCGCGCAACTCGGTCGCCACCTCGGCGCCGCGCGCTGCGCCTTCGGCGAGGTGGATGCCGCGACCGCGACCTTCCAGATCCTGGCGGATTGGACCGATGGCAGCATGCCGGGTGCAACGGGGTCCCATCCCTTGCAGGATTGCGGCGCTGACCAGATGGCGGCGCTGCGGGCCGGGGCCAGTATCGGCCTTGGCGAGGCAAGCGGCAGTCTGGCCGTGCCGCTGCTGAGGCAGGACAGGCTTGTGGCGCTGCTGCAGCTGCACCACGCCGCCCCTCGCGAGTGGACCACGGCCGAGGAAGCTCTGGTGCGGGAGGCGGCGGGGCGCATCTGGTCTGCCCTGCAACGCCGCCAAGCCGAGGCGCGCCTGCGGCTGAGCGAACAGCGGCTGCGACGCGTGCAGCAGATCGGCCGCGTCGGCGGCTTCGAGATCGACCTGCGGACCGGCCAGAACCAGCGATCCGCTGAATACATGGACCTGCAGGGCCTGCATCCGCGGTCGGCGGAGGAGTTGCACAAGGATTGGGTTGCCCGCCTGCATCCGGAGGACCGGCTACGTGCGGAACGCCGCTACCTCGATGCTGTCTCGGATCACTCGGGTGCCACGGACTATGCCCAGGAATACCGCATCCTCACCCCCGGCAGCGGGGTGCGCTGGATCGCGGCGCGGGCCGAGATCGAACGCGGCCCGGCCGGCCAGGCCCTGCGGATGCTGGGCGCGCATGTCGATGTGACGGAATTGAAACGGGCCGAGGCGGCATTGGCCGAATCGATGCAGCAGGCGCGGGAGGTGCTGGAGAGCCTGGGTGACATGCTCTACGCACTCGACAGCGCAGCCCGCATCCGCTTCGCCAGCCGCCGGGCGCTGGAGATGTGGGGCCTGCGGGCGGAGGAGGTGCTCGGCCAGCCCTTCCTGGGCCTGCTACCCGCCGTGCGCGGCAGCCTGACCTGGCAGGTGATCTCCACCGTGCTCGCCAGCCAGGTGGAGACCCATTTCTGCGCCCGGTCGCCACTCGCGGGACGCTGGTTCGAGGTGAATGTCCACCCGGCCGAAGGCGGCGGTGTCACCGTTGCAGCGCGGGACCTGGAGGGGCGTCGCCACGCCGAGATCCAGCGGCGCCGAGCGGAAACGGCGCTGCGCCGCAGCGAGCAAAGGCTTCGCCTGGCGCAGGATGCCGGCGGGGTCGGCACCTGGGAATGGAATGTGGTGAGCGGCCAGGTGCACTGGTCCGCAAGCTGCCACCGCCTGTTCGGCACGGATCTGGCGAAGGGCGCCGACCTCGATCGCTGGCGCGCGGCGATCCACCCGGCGGACCGCCCGCGCGTCGATGCGGTGCTGCGCCAGGTCCTGGCCAGTACGGGCATGCCCTTGTCCATCGAGTTCCGCTTCCACCGTGCGGGTGCGACGGCGGTGCGCTGGATGTCTGCGCGGGGCGAGCTGGTGCGCGACCCCTCCACCGGCCGCGCATTGCAGATGCGGGGCGTTGCGCTGGATGTGACGGAGCGGCGGGAGACGGAGGAACGCCAGACCCTGCTGATGCGGGAGCTGGACCACCGGGCGAAGAACGCGCTGGCCGTGGTACAGGCCGCGGTACGGATGACGCCAAAGGACGACCCGGAGGCCTTTGCCACCGCCGTGCTGGGCCGCGTGGCCGCGCTAGCGCGGGCGCATACCCTGCTGGCGGAAGGTCGCTGGGATGGCGTGGCGCTGCATGATCTGGTGGCCGGGGAGATGGCCCCCTTCCTGACGCCGGAGGGCGACAGTCGCGTTGCCGCCTCGGGGCCGCCCGTGATGATCGCGCCGACCGCGGCGCAGGCCCTGGCCATGGCGCTGCATGAGCTGGCGACGAATGCGACCAAGCATGGCGCGCTGTCCGTCGCCGAGGGCCGCATCGAACTGTCCTGGAGCCTGGATACCCGCAGCGAGTCGGGCCGGGAGGATGGACCCCGGCAGCTTGCGTTGCGCTGGCTGGAACGCGGCGGCCCGCCGGTCACGGCACGGCCGCACCGGCTCGGCTTCGGATCCCGGGTGCTGGAGGCAACCATCGCCGGCCAGCTGGGCGGACGGATCGTGCTGCACTGGCGACGCGGGGGGCTGGATTGCGAAATGCGGGTACCGCTGTCCCGCGCCCTGCTGCCTGACCTCGATCAGCGGTTCCGGCTCCGGGGCTGATTCCCGGCGGAGATCTCGAAATTTCATACCAGGGTTGACAATGTCGACGCGCTGCGAAATTTCTGCGACGCCCTGAGGGAAGGTTTTGGTCATGCGTCATACGCTGCTCTATGGGCTTGGGACGCTGGTCCTTGTTGCGGTGGTGGCCATCGTGATCGTCATCCAGCGCCAGGCCCCGGCGCCGGGCACCGCGGCCGCCTTCCGCCAGTTGTCGGCCGCTTCCGGCCGGGTGATCCCCCATGCCGTGCCGATCGAAGCCCGCCGCGCGGCCGCCGATACCTGTGAGGGCTACAACCTCGAACTCGAGGAAGGTGCCGGCATCCAGACCCGCATCGGCAATACGGCGGAGGCGCAGCGCCTTCTGAGCATGCGCCAGACCTGCGGCGGCGCGACGACGGTCATCCGCTCCGCACGGTGAGCGACAGGCTAGACTGAACGGCGGGCGGCCTGCCGCGTTCAGTCCGGCATGACCCAATCCTCCGAGCCGAACCCGCCACCGCCCGAGCTGCCCGGACTGCCCCCGGTGAATCCGCCGACGCCGGAACGGGAAATTCCACCCCCCGAACCGGGTACCATGCCCGACCCGCCGCCTGATCTGCCGCCGGCGGAACCGAATCCGGGGCCGGACCTGCCCTATCCGGGCCAGTATCCGGAGATGCCCAGCATCAGCCCACCCGGTCCGCAGATGCCGCCGGCGGTGGCTTGATCGGCGCGCCGGTCTCGTCCGCCCCGGTCTCGCCCGCCCCGGTCTCGCCCGCCTGGGGCTGCACGCCATAGGGGGCGACCAGTGCCCAGATATGCGGCGGCACCATGTGCTTCAGCCGCGCCGGAAGCTGCCGGCGCAGATGCAGCACGGTCTCGACCGCCTTCATCTCGACGCGCGCGCGCGCGAATTCCAGACCGCGCGGGCCGATGCGCGGCATCAGCCAGCCGACGATGCCGCGCAGGAAGTTGGGCATGCGCCGTAGCGGCAGGCCGCCAGCGGCACGTTCGGTATTTGCGAGGAAGCCGCGCACCGCACCGGCGCGTTTGCCGGCGCTGCCGGGTGCGCTGGTGACGACCTCGTCCCCCAGCAGCGCCAGCAGTTCCGCCCCGCGCGCATTCCGTACCAGCAGCCACTGATCGCCTTCGCCTGCCATGTAGCCCACGGTGATGTCGGCCAAAACATTGGTGTAGTCGACGCAGCTGCGGCAGGTGAGGGGGAAGAAATCGCCGGGCAATTGGCTGATCGGCAGTTGCAGGAAGGGGATTTCTCGAATTCGCCCATCGGCGAAGCGCAGCTCCACATGGTAGTCGGCGCGGAACTCCAGATAGGTGATGCTGGCGGGGTCAGCGTCCAGCAGCGCCAGGAACTGGTGGAAGTTTTCGGTGGTGGTGTTGTCGGAACACGGCGTGCCGATGACGTAAAGGCGCTCCAGCCCCAGCCCCGCCTCCAGCGCCCGCAGCGCATAGACCTGGCAGGGGATGCCGATGATTGCCAAGCGCTTGTGGCCGGCCGCGCGGGCCGGTTCCAGCAGCGCCAGCAGCGGGGCGTAGCCCATCCGCATGCCGCGGCACTGCGCCATGCCCTCCGGCTTCGTCACCAGCACCGGCACGGGGCGCCATTTGTCGTCCGGGTCGGGGGCCATGGTCAACACGGCATCCACCGCGCCGGCCCCCAGCAGCTTCTCGGCCAGCCGAGTGGTGATGCCGGTCCATTGCGCGCCGGGGCGCGGCGCGGCCAGCCGCGCCCGCAACATCTGGCGGAACGGGCCGAAATGCAGCTCGTCCGGCCGGGACGGATCTCGCGCTCGGCCATGCACCTGGGCTTCCAGCCGCGCATAATCCGGCTGGATGAACTGGCAGGCCCGCCCGCAGGCCTTGGCGTCCGCCATGCGGGAGACGCCGCAATCCGTACACAGCCCGCGCGGCGCCGCAGGGCCGAGCACCGGCACCTGCACCGCCGCATTCATGCCTCAGACGCCCTCGCAGCCCAGCTTGCGCAGCGTGGCATCCACCCAGGCGCGGTCGACGGTGCCGGCCTCGATTTCCGCCATCTGCTTGCCCTCGGCGGCGTGCTTCGCCTCGGTCGCGATGCAGACCGTCTCGGCATCGGCGTAGGGGACGGAGACGAAGCCGTCCTCGTCACCCAGAATCATGTCGCCCGGCTCGATCACCAGGCCCTCGAAGCCGATGGCGACGTTGATCTCGCCTGGGCCGTCCTTGTAGGGGCCGCGATGGGTGATGCCGGCGGCGTAGACGGGGAAGGGCTGCTTCGCCAGCGCGCCGCTGTCGCGGATGGCGCCGTTGATGACGATGCCGCCCAGCTTGCGGCGCACCATCTGCGCCAGCATCAGCTCCCCGATGATGGCATTGGTCAGGTCGCCACCGGCATCCACCACTACCACGTCGCCGGCCTCGGCCATGTCGATCGCCTTGTGGACCATCAAATTGTCACCGGGGCGGCAGCGCACGGTAAACGCCGGGCCGGCCATCACGCCGCCCTGGTGCATCGGCCGCAGGCGCGGGCCGGCGGCGAAGATGCGGGACATGCTGTCGGAGACATTGGCGACGGGCAGCTTGCGGAAGCGCTCAACCAGCGCGGGGGCCACGGCGCGGGCGCGCGGCAGGATGCGGAAACCGACGGGCATGGGCGTTTCTCCAGGCGGGACTTTTTCCTCGCCTACAGGCGGGGCGCGGCGGCGGCAAGGTGGCTGCGCGCGGCTTTGTCATGGGGGATGTGCGCGGCGCGGCCCCATCTGCCGCTGCGGCAACAGAAGGAGAGCCACCATGGCGAGCATTTCACGCAGCGGTTCCGCCCATTGGGAAGGTGGCGGCAAGGATGGCACCGGTCAGGTCTCGACCCAATCCGGCGTGCTGAAGCAGGCGCCCTACGGCTTCAACACCCGCTTCGCCGAGGGCCCCGGCACCAACCCGGAGGAACTGATCGCCGCCGCCCATGCCGGCTGCTTCACCATGGCGCTGGCCTTCCAACTGGCCGGCGCCGACCTCAAGGCGACCAGCCTGGACACCACCGCCAAGGTGGGCATGGACCAGGTGGAGGGCGGCTGGAAGATCGCCCGCGTGGCACTGACGCTGAAGGCCCGCGTGCCGGGCTGCGACGAGGCCACCTTCCGCAAGCTGGCGGAAACGGCCAAGGCGAACTGCCCGGTTTCCAAGGTGCTGAACGCCGAGATCACACTGGATGCGACGCTGGAGAACTAGAGCAATTTCCGTTCTGACTGAACCAGTTTGGACGGATTGTTTGCCCTGAATTTAATACCCTATGGAGCGCGAGATTGATCTGAGAGGATCGATCTCGCGCTCCAGCCTGGATTCTTCACGACAACCGCTGCCCCGGGCGCAAGCCGCTGATTTCGCGAAATTTTTTTGCGATCGCCGACTTTGAAACCGGCGGCTCGGCCACCGCCGTGGATTGGCCTGCGTCAGGACAACCCGGCGCATGATCCGGGCTAGAAGCGGCCAGTGAACCGCATTGTGCCCTGATGCGCGGTGTAGCGATCATCGCGCCACTGGTAGTCATACACGGCCTCAAGTGACCATGTGTGCGCGGCGCAAGCGCAGGACAGCAGCGTGAGACCAGCGCCGACGTTGTAAGTGTTGGCCGACGTGCTCAATCCCGGTGCCGTGAAGCTCGGCGATCCCGCTGCGACGAAGGACGCCGTATTCGTCATCGTCGGATTGTTCAACGCCCTGAGCCAATTGGCGTGAACCTCGGGAACGATGCGCGAGGTTCCATGCACGAAGGGGCGCTCGACCTTCAGACCGACGACGGATTCAAGGAAGTCGTAGCTCTGGGACCGCACACGCAGTCCGATGTCGCCGGCACCGGACTCCGTGTAGCCGTCAACGTCCACATGGGTGTACTGGAGCGAAGCCCGCGGCGTGACGATGAAGCCGTTCGTCGCCCACCGATATCCGCCCCCGATGGAGGTGGTGTAGTCCTGGCCGTTGTAATCTGCCTCGGCCCTGCGCTGCACGCCGGTGAAGGAGATGTTGCGGACACCCGTGTAGCCGTTCAGGCCAAGCGATGCATCGGCGTGGGCAAACCACGGCCCGGCCTCGTGCACGACGTAAACGGTACCGCGGTAGCTGTCGAACTTGGTCTCCGCGCTGCCGCTGCCGAAGGTCTGCCCGTCGATCCCGCTCCTGGCATAGCCGAGGCCGAATCCGACGCGGGTATTGGCGCCTGCGGGTACGTCGTAACCGATCATCGCGCCAACGATGCTGGTGTCGTAGCCGGACATCCCATCGCGGGCGCCTTGCCGGCCCGTATAGCCGAATCCCTTCAGCCACCATCCGCTGCGCTGATCTTCCCGGCAGCCGCTGACCTCAGGTTCCTCCAGGCTGATGGGGCCGCACAGGATATTGTCGATGCGCGACAGCAGCAGGCCCTGGAACTGCCTGGTGCCCTGGAAGGTGACCAGCGGCGCTGCAAGGATGGGCGCGGCGGGGGCGAGCTGCGCCACAGCGTCGACGACCTGCTTCGGATCGGAGAATGCGTTGAGCGCCGGCAGGACCACCGCCGTTATGTCAGCATCCGGAGGCGCGGTGGGTGAGGCGGCAACGGCCAGAAGAACCGGGACCACGGGAGCGGCCACGGGGACGTTCGGGGGAAGCGCCACGCCGGGCGGCGGCTGGATCGGCACCAGCACGGGGATCCCCGTCGTCTCGATCACCACCTCGCCGGCAATCGTCCCCGCGAGCGGCACGGCGGAGAATGTGTAAAGCGGGTTTGTCGGGTTCTGTACGGTGACCGCGACCACGCTCCCGTCCGTCCCGCTCTGCACCGTGCCAGCGCGTGTCTGGATGATGTTGAAGCGCGTCCCGACCGGGATGAAGGACGTTTGTGGAACGGTGACATTGACCTGAAGTGCAGGGCCGAGGTTTGTCGCGCCGACCGGCCGGATGTTGCCGTAGACCGTCGGGCTGGCCAGCGTCGTGTGGACGACGCCGCCCGGACCGCCATTCGCAATCGTCAGGGCGCCATCGACATTCAGCGTGTTGCGGCCGAGCGAGAATGAAAATGCGTTCGCCGCGCCGGTGATCGTGCCGGTGACACCGGCGAGGTTCGTTCCTCCGATGACATTGATCGCGCGCAACCCCACCGCGCCGCCCACGGCACCATCGAGAACGCTGCCGCCACCGAGTGACAGTGTGCCGGTATTGGCGCCGGCCGTGGTGGTGAGAGCGCCAATCAGGACTGAGTTCGGGGCGAGGCCGATGAAGCCATCACCTGCGAAATTCGTCGCCGTGATGTTGATGGAGCCACTGTTGAAGTTGACCGCGCCCGTGCCGACCACATCCAGCGTCGTCGCGAATACCGGGCCCAGGAAGTTCACGGTGGTGCCGGCATTGCCTGCGAAAATGCTCCGCAGAAAAGGCCCGCCAGGCTGTGTAACGCCGACAGCGCCAAAGACGTTCGAACTGCTGTTGAAGACGATGTTGCCCTGGCTGGAGGCGGCAGTCGAAACGGCGACGCTTCCGGCGAGCGGGGGGTCGTTGAGCGTGAAGATATCGGTCCGAGGGCCGCCCGGGACGCCCACACTCAAGGTTCCCGTGGTGCCTGAAGCGGACATGTCGACGCCACCCAGCGCGCCGGCGGCGCTGAGCGGGATTATGCCTGGCCCGACAGCGGTCTGCCGCTGCGCCAGACTTGGCGAAATCAATGCAACGCTCGTAGCCGAAACCGTAAGCAATAATAGCCGTTTTTTCACAGATTCCTCCAAAACTTTACAAATGCAGGATGCGCCGCGACTTGCGGTATTTTGATCCGACGAGAGACGTCGCCCCTATTTTATAGGCCTGAAGCAAATTCATTTTCAACGTAGTTCCAGCATAGATTCCGAGATGACTTGGCCAGCATCGTTGGTGTCTACACTACTGCGGCATGCGTCGGATCGATCCCGGAAAATTGCCTTTCCGGTTGCCGTGCCCGCCACGCAAATTCTGCGCCGCCCCCGCCTTTATTTCCGCCAGGCCGATCATTGCCCGCTTCGACTGGTGGGCTTGCTCAGGCAGGTGTTTGCCTGCCCGCCCTGGCCTTCGAGTTCCGGGAGCGCTTCCCGCGCCGGCTTGCCGGCAATGCTGCGCCAACAAGTTGCAGAAAATATAAGCGGGGTTGGCGATGGCGCATTTCTGCGTGCGGCCGCTGAGAGTCTGTTTCGAACCGCCTACGGAACGTGCGGTGCGGCCCAGCAGGGTATCGATGAAGACTGGCTGATGTGGCGCCTGCGAGACGCCATGCCGCGGCGTTCGGCCCGGCGGGTTGGTCAGTTCGGTCCGCTGCGGCTGATCAAGCTTGCCGCCATTGTCGAGTTGACTGTCCCGCATGTTCATCTGACCAGCGGGGCACCGCCCCGCCACGCGCTGTCCGTTCAACCCTCAACGCCGCACCCCAAATGAACCAGCCCAACGCCAAAGCACGGCGCGACAACCCATGCCGGTATGTCAGAACATTCCCGCCTGTCTGCCCTCATGCATGACTGAGGCTAGCCTCCCGGCCGAAGCAGCCGGCTGAGCGGCCGAATGGCCGCCGGTTCGTCAGGCGAGCCAGGCCCCCGGCGCCTGAGGTCAGATGATGGGCGTCAGAAGCGGGCGCCCATCGAGCTGCGCTTCCAGATTCTCCCGCATCAGCCGGCCCATGTCCTTCCGCGTCTCCACCGTGCCGCTGGCCGCGTGCGGCTGCAGCACGACGTGCGGGAAGGTCAGGAATTCCTGGTCGATCGCCGGCTCGTTCAGGAATACGTCCAGCCCCGCCGCGCCAATCCGGCCTTCCCGCAACGCCCCCAGCAGCGCCGCCTCATTCACCACCGTGCCGCGGGAGACGTTGACGAAAACCACCCCTGGCTTCAGTGCCGCGATCGCCGCGCGATCCACAAGCCCGCGCGTGGCGGCACCGCCGGCGGCGGAGACGCAGAAGACATCCACCTTCGGGGCCAGCGCCGCCGGGTTGGGGTAGTAGGTATAAGCAACACCCGGTTGCGGGCTGCGGCCGGAATAGCTGATCTCCATGCCGAAGGCCGCCGCCCGCTTCGCGATCGCCTTGCCGATGCGCCCAAGCCCCACGATTCCCAGCCGCTTGCCCCAGACCCGCGTGGTCAGCGGCATGGCGCCCTTCGTCTGCCAGGACCCGTCCCGCACCCAGGCCTCGCCCAGCCGCAGGTTCCGCGCCGCGGCCAGCATCAGCATCATGGCCATGTCGGCCACTTCCTCGGTCAGCACGTCCGGCGTGTTGGTCACATGGATGCCGCGGGCGCGCGCCGCCTCCAGGTCGATGGCGTCCACGCCCACGCCGTAGCAGGCAATGATCCGCGTCAGCGGCAGCGCATCCATCAGCGCGGCATCGGCGCCGATTTCGCCCTTGGTGCAGATGGCGATGATGCTGTCGCGCCCGGCCTCCAGCATCGCCGCCTGGTCCGGCGCCTGCCAGTAATGGTGCAGGGTGAAGCGCTCGGCGAGTGCCGCAAAATCCCAATCGGGCAATTCGCCCACCACCAGCAGCCCCGGCTTGTCCGACATCGCGTTTCCCCGCATTTTCGCCCCGCATGAAGGGCAGGAGGCGAGAATGACGCAAGGGCTGTTCGACCTGAAGGGGCGCCGGGTGCTGATCACCGGCTCCAGCCGCGGCATCGGCTTTGCCCTGGCCCGGGGCCTCGGCCAGGCCGGCGCCAGCGTGGTGCTGAACGGGCGCGACCCGGAGGTGCTGGCGGAGGCCACCCGCACTTTGTCCGCGGAGGGTCTGGACGTCACCGAGGCCGGCTTCGACGTGACCGACCCGCATGCGCTGGATGCCGCCATCGCCGAGATCGAGACGCGCCTCGGCCCGATCGAGGTGCTGGTGAACAATGCCGGCATCAACCGCCGCTTCCCCGCCGTCTCCGTCACGCCCGAAACCTTCCGGGAGGTGATGTCCACCAATGTTGAGGCCGTGTTCTTCATGGCCCAGGCTGTCGCCAGGCGGATGCTGGAACGCGGGCATGGCAAGATCATCAACATCGCCAGCGTTCAGTCCGAACTGGGCCGCGCCACCATATCCCCCTACGCGACCAGCAAGGGCGCGGTGCGGATGATGACACGCACGCTGTGTGCCGAATGGGCCAAGGGCGGCATCCAGGTGAATGCCGTGGCGCCAGGCTACTTCGCCACGGACCTGACCAAGCCGCTGGTGGATGACCCGAAGTTCACCGAATGGCTGTGCCAGCGCGTGCCGGCCGGGCGCTGGGGCAAAGTGGAGGAGCTGGTGGGGGCGACGGTGTTCCTGGCCTCCCGCGGCTCGGATTTCGTCAATGGGCACCTGCTGTATGTGGATGGCGGGATGACGGCGGTGGTCTGAGGCCCGGTACCCGACGGCCTGTGCCTGACTGCCTGATCATCCAGCCGATTCATGCGGCAGGCCTGGAGCGGCTGCGTGCGGGCGGCGTCACCCCGCGTTTCGCCACGGCGCCGGACATGGCGACCGTGGCGCGCGAACTGCCCGGCTGCGTCGCCGCCATCACCCGCAGCGCCGGGCTGGATGCGGCGGCGATGCGGGCGGCGCCGAGCCTGCGCGTCATCGCCAACCACGGCGTCGGCACGAATGAGATCGATCTGATGGAGGCCGCCGCACTCGGCATCCTCGCCATCTTCACGCCCACCGCCAATGCCCGTTCGGTGGCGGAGCATGCCGTGGCGCTGACGCTGGCGCTGGCGCGCAAGGTGATCCCGGCCGATGCCGCGGTGCGTGGCCTCGATTGGCGGCTGCGCTACGAGGCGCAGATGATGGAACTGCACGGCCGCACCCTGGGCCTGGCCGGCTTTGGCACCATCGGCCGCATGGTCGGCGCCATGGCGCGGAATGGCTTCGGCATGAAGCTGCTGGTCTTCTCCCCCGGTGTCTCCAACGCCGTGCTGGTGGAGGCGGGGGCGGAGCGTGCGCCGACGCTTCAGGCGCTGCTGTCCCGCGCCGATGTCGTCTCCCTGCACCGCCCGCTGCGCCCCGACACCCGCCACATGATCGACGCCGCCGCGCTGACCTGCATGCAGCCGCATGCGCTGCTGGTGAACACGGCGCGCGGCGCCCTGATAGACGGCCAGGCGCTGGCCGCGGCGCTGCGGGCTGGCACCATCGCCGGCGCCGCGATCGATGTGTTCGAGACGGAACCGGCCCCTGCCACGGACCCGATCCTCGGCGCCCCCAACACCGTGCTCGCCCCGCATATCGGCGGCGTGACCGAACAGGCAATGCGGGAGACGGCGCTGCAATGCGCCGCGCAGATACTGGACGTTCTCGCCGGCCGCCGCCCGCCCCACCTGGTCCAGCCCGAAATATGGGACCGACGCCGCATGGAGACCGCCGCATGAAGCTGCTCGGATTCACCGCCGATGGCACCACCCGCACCGGACGGCTGGAAGGCGAGACGGTGATCGGCTTCGCCGGCAACCCGCCGCTGTCGCGTGTGCTGGCCGAGGGCGCGCCGGCCGAGGAGGGTCGCTGGCCGCTCTCGGCCGTGACCATCACCGCGCCGCTGCCGGAGGCGCGGCTGTTCTGCATCGGCCTGAACTACCCGAAGCCGCACCCGCTGGGCGGGGAGGTGAAGGCGCCGCCGCACATCTCCTACTTCCTCAAGCACCAGGCGGCGCTTGTCGCGCATGGCGCGGCGCTGCGCCCGCCGGGCGTATCGCCGCAATTCGACTATGAATGCGAATTGGCGGTGGTGATCGGCAAGCCAGGGCACCGCATCGCGGAGGCGGATGCGCTGGCGCATGTCGGCGGCTACACCATCCTGAACGATGGCTCGGTGCGCGACTGGCAGGCGCACAGCGTCACCGCCGGCAAGAATTTTTTTGAGTCCGGAAGCTGGGGTCCCTGCGTCACCACGGCCGATGAGGTCACGGACTGGCGCAAGCTGCGGCTGCAAACCCGGCTGAACGGCCGCACGGTGCAAGACAGCGCGGCGGGCGCGATGTTCTTCGGTGTGGAGAAGATCATCGCGTATCTTTCCACCATCTCGCCGCTGGTCCCTGGTGATGTCATCGCCACGGGTTCACCCGAGGGCACCGGCGCCACCCAGAAGCCGCCACGCTTCCTCGTCAGCGGCGATTCGCTGGCGTTCGAGGTTTCGGGCCTCGGCATCCTGGCCAATACTGTCGCCTGAACCGCCCGAGGACTCGCCCCATGGACATCAACACGCCATCCCGCATCCCCGCCGGTATCGATGAGGCCGAATGGGCGATCCGCTGCGACCTCGCCGCGCTGTATCACCTGGTCGCGCACCACAAGATGACGGACCTGATCTACACCCATATCAGCGCCCGCATCCCCGGCCCGGAGCACCACTTCCTCATCAACCGCCACGGCGTGATGTTCCACGAAATGCGCGCCAGCGACCTGGTGAAGATCGATCTCGACGGCAATGTGGTGGATCCGCACCACCCCGCCGCGCCGACCACGGTGAACAAGGCCGGCTTCGTCATCCACTCCGCCATCCATGCGGCGCGGGAGGATGCGATTTGCGTGGTGCACACCCACACCGCGGCCGGCATCGCCGTCTCCGCCCAGGAACACGGGCTGCTGCCGATCAGCCAGCACGCACTGAAATTCTACGGCCGCCTAGCCTATCACGGCTATGAGGGCATCGCGCTGGACCTGGAGGAACGGGACCGGCTGGTGGCCGATCTCGGCGCGCACAGCGCGATGATCCTGGTGAACCACGGTCTGCTGGTCACCGGCCGCACCATCCCCGAGGCCTGGAACCAGATCTACTATCTGGAGCGCGCCTGCCAGGCGCAGGTTGCGGCCCTTTCGGGCGGCGCCAAGCTGATCCTGCCGCCGGAGGAAGTGCGGCTGCGCACCGCCAGCCAATACGGCCGCGACCCCAACAGCCCGACCATGGCGCTCGCCTGGCAGGCCAGCCTGCGCCTGATCGAGGGCGACCGCACGGATTGGCGCTGCTGATCATGGCTTTGCATGACCAGACCCGCGCCGCCCTGAAGCGCGTCTCCACCGCCACGCTCGCCACCGCGCTGTTCAAGCGCGGCTTTCGCAGCCAGATGATCCAGGGCGTGCTGCCGCTGGCCCCGCTGGGTGAAAGCATGGTGGGGGAGGCCTTCACCCTGCGGACCATTCCGGCGCGGGAGGATCTGAACACCCTTGCGGCCTTCCGCGACCGCGCCCACCCGCAGCGCAAGGGCGTGGAGGACTGCCCGCCTGGGCATATTTTCGTGGTGGACAGCCGCAAGGACCCGCGCGCGGCTTCGGCCGGTGGCATCCTGGTGACGCGGCTGATGGTGCGCGGCGTGGCCGGCGTGGTGACGGATGGCGGCTTTCGGGATGCGGCGGATATCGCCAGGCTGGCGATCCCGGCCTTCCATGCGCGGCCCTCCGCGCCCACCAACCTCACGCTGCATCAGCCCATCGAAGCCAATGTGCCGATCGGCTGCGGCGATGCGCCGGTGTTTCCGGGCGATGTGCTGGTCGGCGACAATGACGGTGTCATCGTCATCCCCGCCCATATCGCCGATGAGGTCACCGCCGAGGCGGTCGAGATGACCGCCTTCGAGGATTTCGTGCAGGAGATGGTGGCCGGTGGCCAACCCATCCTCGGCCTGTACCCGCCGACGGAGGAGAGCAACCTGGAACGCTTCGCCAACTGGCGGAAGCGGCACGGGCGGTGAGGTAACGGAAAGGCGTTACGACCACCGACCCGCCGGTTTTCTAAAATGGTCCCCAGCCCCGGCTATTCCGTGACGAAGCGCGTGTTGTTGCGCTCGCGGTCCCAGTACATGATCACCCGGCTGACGAGGCAGAGATTGACCCGCCGCAATTCGGACTGGTCCCGATCCTCATAGACGATCTTTATGTCATAGCGGCATTCGTTGGAATTGCCCGAGAAAGTGACATTGAAGGTGCGACCGTTGACCAACACGTTCTGGCCGAGCAGGTCGCGGCCCCAATTCGTGCTGCTGGACGGGCCGACATAGATCTCATTGATCTGGTAGCCGCTGCGATTGACCATCGTGAAATCCTGGCGCCCCTGCGCCTCGGCTACGGAGGACACGCACATCGCCGCAAGGGCGGCGAGCAGAAGACGACGCATGGGATTGATCCCTCTTGGTGTGACAGATCGCATCCGTTACACAAACTTACGCAGAAATGAAGTATGTTTCGTATTAGGAATATGTCATCCTGGCCGTGCAAGCATCACCCTGATATCCAGTCCCTCTGTCGCCGGCCGGTCCAGCCGCAGGCCAAGCTCAAGCTCTACAAGATGCCGCTGCATCAGCCCGGCGGCGGCGCGGTGGCGGCGGGCGCGGATCAGCGCAACCAGCTCCGCATGGTCGTCATGCCAGCAGGCGAGGCCGGTGCGGTCCTCATACAACGCCACCACCAGGCTGGTCCGCGCCACCAGCAGCCGCACCTGTTCCTCCAGGATCGGGTTGCCAGACAGCCGCGCCACCAGGGTGTGAAAGCCGCCCGATAGCCCGATCGCCTCCCGCACCCGCCCCGCCTTCCGCAGGCGGGCTTCCTCCGCCAGGTTGGCCGCGAGTTCATCCGCCTGCTGCGGGTCGCCGCGCCGGGCCACGGCTTCGGTCGTGCCCGCCTCGATGGCACGGCGGGCGGCGAAGATGGCCCGGGCTTCATCCGCATCCGGCGCCGCGACGAAGACCCCGCGGTTCGGCGGCGCCACCGCCAGCCTTTCCCAGACCAGCCGGCGCAGCGCATCGCCGATGGCGCGGCGGCCGATATCGAAGGTCTCGACCAGCGATTGCTCGGTGAGCTTTGCGCCGGGTGGCAGGCGCTGGTCGACGATGGCTTGGAACAGATGGGCGTGAACGCCGTCTGCATCCTCCGCCTTGGGACGCGTCGCCGGCGTCACCACCCCCACCATTTGCCCTGCGCCATGGCGCATCTGCCGCACTCCCGCGCACCGGATTGCGCGCAATCATGCCGGAGGCCGCCTTTCGGGGCAAATCCGCCCCCGCAACGGGCTGGCACGACCCTTGCTGTTCCCCGCACAGGTCAGACAGGAACACGCACCGATGAGGATCAGCCGCCGCCTACTGCTCGCCGCACCCGCACTTCTGGCCACGCGCGCCAACGCGCAGGCGCCGCTCGACATCAAGGTTTCGCTCGCCGCGCCCTTCGATGGCTCCAACGCCGCCTTCTTCCTGGCCGAGGAACGCGGCTGGTACGCGGAGGCCGGGCTGCGCCCGCAATTCGACAGTTCGGGTGGGTCGGGGGAGGCAGTGACGCGCGTCGGCTCCGGAAGCTATGATTTCGGCATCGGCGACATCAACGTGCTGCTGGAATTCAACGCCAAGAACCCGGCCTCCGCCGCGCGCTGCGTCTATATGGTCTATTACCGCAGCCCGCTTTCCGCGGCCTCCTTCACCCGTGCGGGCATCGACACGGCCGCGAAGCTGGCCGGCAAGCGCATCGGCGCGGCGCTGACCGATGGCGCCTACCGCATCTTCCCGGCCTTCGCCGCGGTGGCCGGAATCGATGCCAGCAGCATCCGCTGGCAATATGGCGACCTGCGGCTGCGGGAAGCCTTCCTGCTGCGCGGCGATGCGGATGCGATCCTCGGCTTCGACAGCACCATGTATTTCGGCCTGGTCCGTGCCGGGGCGAAGCCGGAGGATATCCGCTTCACCTATTTCGCCGATGCCGGCCTGCCCCTTTATGGCAATGGCATCCTGGCCTCGAAGCGGATGCTGGAGGGCAATCCGGAAGCCGTGCGCCGCTTCACCGCCGCCTCCGCCCGCGGCTGGCAGGCGGCGATGGCGGAGCCCGCCGCCGCCATCGCCGCCCTCCGCAAGCGCCAGTCGCTGACCGATGTGCCGCTGGAGACAGAGAAGCTGCGCTGGCTGATCACCAAGCAGTTGACCACGGAGGAAAGCCGCGCCGATGGGCTGGGCGGCGTGCGCGCCGACCGTTTCGCCGAATCCGTCGCGACGATTTCCCGCGCCTTCGGGCTGGCCACGCCGCTGGCGCCGGGTGATGTTTTCGATCCCTCCTTCCTGCCCCCGGCCGAGATTCGACGCATCCCCACGTGAGCACCTTCGACACCATCATCCGTGGCGGCACCGTCGCCACGGCCGCCGACGTCTTCCGCGCCGATATCGGCATCACGGCCGGACGCATCACCGCGCTGGCTGAGAGGCTGCACGGCGCGGAACGGGTGATCGATGCCACCGGCCGGCTGGTGCTGCCGGGCGGCATCGACGCGCATGTGCATATCGACCAGGTGCAGGCGCCGGGGCTGGCTTCCGCCGGGGCGCGGATGGCGGATGGGTTTCTCTCCGGCACCCGCAGCGCGGCCTTTGGCGGCACCACCTGCACCATGTCCTTCGCCGTGCAGCATCGCGGTGCGTCCCTGCGCGCGGCGGTCGCGGATTATCACCGGCGTGCGCAGGGAAATGCCTTTCTCGACTACGCCTTCCACCTGGTTGTCAGCGATCCGACGCCGGAGGTGCTGGGCCAGGAACTGCCGGCGCTGATCGCGCGCGGCCATCGCAGCGTGAAGGTCTACATGACCTATGAGGCGATGCGGCTTTCGGATCGCCAGATCCTCGACGTGCTCGATGTCTCCCGCGCGCATCGAGCCATCACCCTGGTGCATGCGGAGAATCACGAGATCATCGGCTGGCTCGCCGACCGGCTGGAACGCGCCGGCGACACGCGCCCGATGCACCATGCCACGTCGCGCCCCTTGGCGGTGGAACGGGAGGCGACGCATCGGGCGCTGACGCTGGGGGAGGTGGCGGACACGCCGCTGGTCATCGTCCATGTCAGCGGCGCCGAGCCGCTGGAGGAAATCCGCCGCGCCCGCGCGCGGGGCCTGACCGTCTTTGCCGAGACCTGCCCGCAATATCTGCTGCTGACCGAGGCCGACCTGGACCAGCCGGACATGCTCGGCGCGCAGGTGATGTGCAGCCCGCCGCCACGCGACACGGAAAGCCAGGAAGCCTGCTGGCGCGGGCTGCAGGATGGCAGCTTCGACATCTTCAACAGCGACCACGCCCCCTATCGCTTCGATGCGGAGGGCAAGCTGCATGCCGGGCCGAATCCGCCCTTCCGCAAGGTGGCGAACGGCATTCCGGGCCTCGCCACCCGCATGCCGCTGCTGTTCAGCGAGGGTGTGGTTGGCGGTCGCCTGTCCCTGCCGCGCTTCGTCGCGCTGACCGCGACCAACAATGCGGCGCTGTATGGCCTGCAGCAGAAGGGCCGCATCGCGGTGGGGGCGGATGCGGACCTCGCCATCTGGGACCCGGAAAAGCGCGTCACCATCACCAACGACCTGCTGCATCACGAGGTGGACTACACCCCCTATGAGGGCCGCATCGTCACCGGATGGCCGGAACTGGTGATGTCGCGCGGGGAGGTGGTGGTGCAGGACGGCGCGCTGCTGGCCGCGCCGGGACGTGGGCGTTTCCTGGAGCAAGGTGTTTCCTCGGCCTTCGGGCCACTGGCGGAGGGGCTGCCATGGATCTCGGCCTGAAGGGGCGCCGGGCGCTGGTGCTCGGCGGAAATCGCGGCATGGGGCTGGCCATCGCTCAGGCCCTGGCGGCGGAAGGCGCGCGGGTTGCCATCGCGGCGCGGGACCGCGCGGCGCTGGATGCGGCGGTGGCGACGCTGGGCGAGGGGGCGGCCGGCTTTCCGCTGGATCTGACGGACACCGCCGGCCTCGACGCCTTTGCCGCGAGTGTCACCCAGGATTTCGGCGCGCCCGAAATCCTGGTGAACAACACCGGTGGCCCGGCCTATGGCGGCGCCGCCGGCCGCGCCGTGGCGGATTGGACGGAGGCGTTTCAGGGCATGGCGCTCTCCGTCATCCGGCTGACCGATCTGTTCCTGCCGGCGATGCGGGCGGCGGGCTGGGGCAGGGTGCTGACGGTGGTCTCGACCGGCGCGGTGCAGCCGCTGCCGGTGCTCGGCATCTCCAATTCCATCCGCGCCGGCATCATCGCCTGGTCGAAGACCCTGTCGGGCGAGGTGGCGAAGCAGGGCGTCACGGTGAACATCCTGATGCCCGGCCGCGTCGGCACCGACCGCGTCCACCTGACCGACGCCGCCGCGGCGGAACGGGAAGGCGTGCCGGCCGAGGCGATTCGCCAGCGTTCCTGGGCGCAGATCCCGATCGGTCGCTACGCGGAGCCTGAGGAGATTGCCGCCATGGCCGCCTTCGCCTGCTCCGCCCGCGCTAGCTACGTCACCGGTGCCGTGCTCCGCGCCGATGGCGGCTTCGTACGCCATGTCTGAAACGGGGCGCGACCTGCGGCGGGCCGCGCGTGGCGGTTTCGCGGGGCGCACCGTTGGCCGGGCGCGGGGCTTCGTGCAGGCCAATCTGGTTGTGCTGCCCGCCGCCCAGGCGGAGGGTTTTGCGGTCTTCTGCGCGGCCAATCCCGTGGCCTGCCCGCTGCTAGCGGTGGGTGCGCCGGGCGATCCGCGCCTGCCCGCGCTGGGCGAGGACCTCGACGTGCGGACCGACCTGCCGGGCTACCTGCTGCATCGGGCTGGCGAGGTCACGCCCGTCGCCGATCTACTGCGGGATTGGCAGGCCGATTCGGTGGCGATCGCCATCGGCTGCTGGTTTGGCGCGGAGGCGGCGCTGGCGGCGGCGGGAATCCGGATGCGGCATGTGGAGCTGGGCCTGCAAGGCCCGCTGTTCCGCAGCAATCGCATGGCCACCCCGGCGGGCGGTTTCGCCGGGCCGGTGGTGGTCTCCGCCCGGCCCTTCGCTGCCGCCGATGTGCCGCGCGTGGCCGCCATCACCGCCAGGCTGCCGCGCAGCCATGGCGCGCCGCTGCACCAGGGCGACCCGGCCGCGCTCGGCATCACGGACCTGACCCGGGCCGATTGGGGCGAGCCGATCCCGCCCGAACCTGGGGAGGTGCTGGTCTATTGGGGCTGCGGCCTCACCGCCCTCGCGGCGCTGCAAGCCGCCGGCCTGCCGCACTTCGCGACCCACGCGCCCGGCTCCATGCTGGTGACCGATCTGCCCGAGGAATTGCCCACATGGCCCTGACCCGTCCCGCCCTGAAACTGACCCAGGACGCCGCCCTGGCCCTGGTCCAGGCCGCCGCCGAGGCCGCCACCGCGATGGGCGTGCCGCAATGCATCGCCGTGGTGGATGAGGGCTGCAACCTGCTCGCCTTCCTGCGCATGGACGGCGCCCGCGTGCTGTCGATCGACAGCGCCCGCCGCAAGGCCGAGACCGCCGCCGCCATGGGCAAGCCGAGCGGCAGCATGCATGAGGAGGTGGAAATCAAGCTCGCCATCGCCAGCGATGGCCGCATGACCAACCTCAAGGGCGGCCTGCCCATCATCATCGAGGGTCAGGTCGTCGGCGGCATCGGCATTGGCTCCGGTACCGGCGACCAGGACCGGGAGATTGCGGCAGCCGCCATCGCCCGTCTCCTCGGCGCCTGATCCCGGGCTTCAGGCATAGGCGCGTTCGACCAGCGGGCCGGGTGGCGGGGCGGTGGCGATCTCGCGGATGATCTTGCGCTTCACGGCCGTCTCGAAGGCCTCGAAGCCCTCCGCCACCATCAGGAAGGCGCCGGGCCCGCCGATCACCTCGTCCCGGTAGTACGAATCGAGCGGCGGCATGCCCGCGGCCCGGGGCTGCGGCGACCGGTCGAGCACCGCCAGCCCGTTCAACACAATTCCCTTGGCCAACGCATCGGCGCGCGCATCGGCAACGGGGCGGCCGGAATTGCTGATGCCGTCACCGGAGATGTCCACCACCTTCCGCGTGCCCTCATAGCCCTGGCCGAACAGCCCGGCGGCGTAATCCATGGCACCTGATATGGACGTATAGAGCCAGGTGCGGCGCGGCGCGGCATCCAGCGCCTGCGCCAGCCCTTCTGCCGCGGCGGCGCCATCCACCCGCGTCCAGGGCACCAGCAATTCCTGGATGTGCCAGTCGGACCAGGTGAACAACGTCACCGCGATCTGGCCGAGCGGGCCGCCGGCGATGCCCTCGATCAGCTTCGGGTCGCGGAAGGCGGCGGCGTAGCCCCGGAACTGCAGCTCCTGCTCCTGCTCATCGACGGAGCGGCTGACATCGACGGCCAGGACCAGTTCGATATCGACCGGCTCCATCGCCCGGGCCGGGGCAGGGCGCAGGATCAAGGGGGCGGCGAGCGCCCCGCTGATCAGGCCTCGCCGAGTGGGGGATCCGATCCTCATGGTGCACACGCTCCTTCGCAGCCGTCATGGCCGTGTCTGAAGCGGTACTCCCGTTGGATTTCCTAGCGGTGAATGCTGCGGCGCAACATAAAAACTGCCGCATATTGAGGCTGTGCGGCTAGGGAATGAGCCATTGAAGGCCCGGGGCGCCGGTATTGCCTAATCCGCAGGCTATTCAGCCTTGAAGCGGGTTTCGCCGATGGCTGGGATGGCGTTGGCCCGGTCGCGCAGCGCCGCCAGCGCCGGGAAGCGGCCGGCGGCCAGCTCGGGCAGCACGATGTCGGCGAAATCCAGGCCGGCCACGGCCGTCACATCGGCCTGCGTCAGCTTCTCACCGCAAAGCCAGCCGTGCGATTCGGCCAGCCGGTCGAGCGCCGCGAAGGCCGCCTGGGCCTGGGCGGTTAGCTTCGCCTGGCCTTCGGCCCAGCGCAGCCCATCCGGGCGACGGGTCTCGTAATAGGCGCCCACCACCTTTTCCGTCGCGCCGACGGCCAGCGCCACGGCGCGCAGCACGTCCCGCCGCGCAGCGCCGGAGCGTGGCACCAGGGCGCGTTCCGGGCCTGCCAGATCATCCAGCGCATCCAGGATGGCGGCGCTGTCCAGCAGCACCTCCCCATCCTCCATCACCAGGGCGGGCACGCGGCCCAGCGGGTTGAAGCCGCGGATTTCCTCCGCGTTCTGCGCCACGCTGAAGGGGCGCTGCGTGAAGCGCAGGCCCAGAAGGTTGAGACTGGCCGCGGTGCGGCGGACGAAGGGGGACAGATTGCGGCCGATGAGAATCATGCGCGCAGACTTCCCCGGACCACGCCAAAAGAAAAGAGGCACGGGCAAAAGAAAAGGGGGTGCCTTGCGGCACCCCCCGTTCCGGTCGCTGTGTCGGGAAGCCTGCGATCAGCGCAGGACGATCTCGACGCGGCGGTTCTGCGGCTCGCGAACGCCGTCGGCGGTCGGAACCAGCGGGCGGCTCTCGCCGAAGGCCTGGATGGCCATCGCGGCGCGCGGCACGCCACGGCGCTCGAGCTCGGCAGCCACGGCGGCGGCGCGGCGCTCGGACAGGCGCTGGTTGTACTGCGGCGAGCCCGAACGGTCGGCGTGGCCGGAGACCTCGATGCGGGTCGAGCCGACGCCCTGGCTGTTCGTCGCGGCCTCACCGATGATCTGGCGGGCACGGTCCGTCAGGTCGGCGCGGTCGAAGTCGAAGAACACCAGGTAGGTGCGGGCAACGGCCGGAGCGGCGGCCGGGGCCGGGGCCGGGGCCACGACCGGCGGCGGCGGCGTCACGCCAAAGGCGTAGCGCAGGCCGATCAGCAGGCTGTGGTTGAAGTTGTCCATTTCCGCATTGCCGGGCGCGGAGAAGTCACGACGGGCGCCGACTTCATTGTCGAGCGTGCCCATGAAGCGGTATTCTGTGGTGACGGCGAGGCCCGGGATTTCCGCGACGTTGAAGGCGAGGCCGGCGATCGCCTGATAGGCGAAGCGGCCGTCGGTGCCGTTCATGCTGATGGTGCCGGGGACGCCGACGTTGCCGCGGATGTCGTTGTCGACCCACTGGTAGCCGGCGCCGACGCCGATATATGGCGTCAGCGGGATGCTCGGGCCCAGGTCGAAATCATACAGCGCATTCGCCATCACGCCGTAGGTGGCGACGCTGCCCAGCGTGCGGTTGTTGGAGGGCAGGCCGAAGCCGCTCACCTTGTCCACATCGTTGTTGCGGTACGAACCCTCGATCTCGGCGCGAATGCCGTTGCCGAAGCCGTAGCCAAGGCTGAGCGTCCCGACAAAGCCGTACTTGAACTCGGTGGTGCCGCCACGCGGGCCGAGCATGTTGTTGGACAGCGTCGCGTCCGAATTCTGGCGCAGGTTGGCGCCGACGCCGGCGCCGACATAAATGCCGCTGATCGGCTGGGCGTTCGCCGCGAGCGGCAGGGCCAGCACCGTTGCGGCCAGAAGAATCTTCCTCAGGCTCATGACAATCTCCTCAAAGACAAAACCGACACCGTCTGGCGTGGGTCTGTGCCGGATTGGCTCAACCCCCGCAACGCCTAGTGCATAGCCGACTTCTACACCGATTTGTGCGATCAAACACCCTAACACACCCACTTCCCGATACTGTGACCACAACAGCACACGGGTGTGTGGCTTCTTCATCACAGTGGAGCAAGAAGCTCGGCATCCGGTGTGTTGCGGAGGGTGCCAGGCGGCAGCAGCCGAGTCGCGTGACCCAGTTTCCGGCCAGCCCGCGCTTCCGCCTTGCCATACAGGTGCAGTGCGACATCCGGCGCTGCGGCCAGTGCCGGCCAGGCGGCGAAGCTCTCGGGACCTACCAGGTTCTTCATCACCGCATCGGCGTGACGCCCAGGTTCCGGCAGCGGCAACCCGGCGACGGCACGCATGTGCAGCTCGAACTGGCCGTGGTGGCAGGCATCCATGGTCCAGTGCCCGGAATTATGCGGTCGCGGCGCCATTTCATTGGCCAGCAGCGTGCCATCCGGCAGCAGGAACAGCTCCAGCGCCAGCACGCCCACCAGCTCCAGCGCCGCGGCCAGCGCCGCGACATGGGCGCGGGCCTGGAGCGCCACCGGGTCCGGCACCATCGCAGGGGCGAAGCTCAGATCCAGGATGTGGTGGGCGTGGCGATTCTCGACCGCGTCGAAGGTCACCACCTGCCCATCCAGGCCGCGGGCCGCGATGGCCGAGACCTCCTTCGCGAAGGGGATGAAGGCCTCCAGGATCAGCGGGCGCGGCGCCAAGCGGGCGAAGGCCTCCGCCGCATCGCCGGGCGCGCGCAACACGGCCTGGCCGCGGCCGTCATAGCCCATACGGGTGGTCTTCAGCACCGCGGGCAGGCCGAGATCGGCGATGCCGGCCTCCAGCTCCGCCAGGCTGTGCACCGCGCGCCAGGGGCCGACCGGGATGCCCGCCTGTTCGAAGAAGCGCTTCTCCGCGATGCGGTCCTGGCCGATTCGCAGCGCCGCGACGCCGGGGCGGCAGGGCACCAGCGGCGCGATCGCATCCAGCGTGGCGGCGGGCACATTCTCGAACTCGAAGGTCACCACATCCACCGCCGCGGCGAAGGCGGCCAGTGCGGCTTCGTCCGTATAGGCGGCAATGGTGCGGGCGGCGGCCACCTGCATGCCGGGGCTGTCATCCTCCGGTGCGAAGACATGGCAGCGATAGCCGAGTGCCGCGGCGGCCAGCGCCGACATGCGGCCAAGCTGCCCACCGCCGAGGATGCCGATGGTGGAGCCAGGTGGGAGTGGGGCGGTGTGGGTCAAATCGGCGACTCCGCCACCGAGTCGGTCTGGGCCGCGCGGAACGCCGCCAGCCGCGCGGCCAGGGCAGGGTCCTCCAGCGCCAGGATGGCGGCGGCCAGCAGGCCGGCATTGATGGCGCCGGCCTTGCCGATGGCCAGCGTACCCACCGGAATGCCGCCGGGCATCTGGACGATGGACATCAGGCTATCCATGCCCTTCAGCGCGTGGCTTTCAACCGGCACGCCGAGTACCGGCAGCGCGGTGAGGGAGGCGACCATGCCGGGCAGCGCCGCGGCCCCGCCGGCGCCGGCGATCAGCACCTTCAGCCCACGCCCTGAAGCGGCTTTCGCATAGTCATACATGCGGGTGGGGGTGCGGTGGGCGGAGACCACCCGTGTTTCATGCGGCACATCCAGCCGGGTCAGGATCTCCGCCGCATGGCGCATCGTCTCCCAATCCGAGGTGCTGCCCATGATCACGCCCACGCGCGGTTGCGGGGGGTTCACTTCGCTCATCGTTACCTCGGCAGTAGGGCGGTTCGGTCTGGCAGGTTCAGGCGATGATGTCAGGGACCAGCTGGCTTTCCAGCCAGGCGATCTCGTCCTTCAGCTTGAGTTTGCGCTTTTTCAGGCGCTGCAATTGCAGGGCATCGGTCCCGGCCTCATCGAGGCGGGCGATCACGGTATCCAGGTCCCGGTGCTCGCTGCGCAGTTCGTGCAGACGGCGGAGGAGGCTGTCGCGGTCGGCCTGCATGCGCCCCCGAATATGACGGTTGGATGTCTCAAACTTGGCGCTGGAAAGCGCCGCCCACCCGCATAACATGACATCTGCGGGCGCAGAAGGGACGGTTGCGCGCCCGGGGCCGGTTCCGCCGCCTGAATCCCCATGCGGTGCCCGCCCCCTGGCGTGGATCGTGCCGCCGCTGCCCCGCAAGGCAACGGACAAGGATGATTTGCATGGCCGAGGCTGCCCGTATCCGCTCCCTTGAGGCGCGGCATGCCACGCTGGAAACGCGAATCGCGGAGGAAGGCGGGCGACCGCGCCCCGATGATCTGGCGCTGATGCGCCTGAAGCGCGAAAAATTGCGCCTCAAGGAGGAGATGGAGAAGCTGAAGGGCGCCTTGGTCCACTAGAACCGCGCCCGCAACCTCCTCCCGCGGCCAGGAGGGCCGCGGGAGGATGGCTTGGCGAAAGCCTGCCTCAGGCGGCCGCGTCGTCCAGCGGCTGCGGCGGGGCGACGGGGCCACCGGCCCGGTCATTGGCGGTGCCGACCGCCTCATTCAACGAGGTCTGCGTGCAGAGGCCCAGGGTCACCGGATCCCGCGGCTTGATGTTCGCGGTGTTCGGATGGGTCTTGTCCCGCACCTTGCCAATGGTTTCCTTGGTGGTGGCCAGCAGCTTCACGATCTGCGGGTCCGACAGCTGCGGGTAGTTCCGCAGCAGCCAGGCGATCGCATCCGGCCGCTCCGTCCGCTTCGCCACCGGAATGTAGCGGGCGCCCTTGTTGCGCTGCTTGAGCAGCGGCGTGGCGCGTTCCGTCAGCACCAGGCGCGCGGCCGGGTTGGCCTCGCAGCGGATGATTTCCTCCCGCGTCAACTGGTCGTTCGCGACCGGATCGTAGCCGACGATGCCCTGCGCCACCTCGCCATCCGCGATCGCCTGGACTTCCAGCGGGTGCATGCCGACAAATTCGGCGATCTGCTCGAAGGAGAGCGACGTCTTTTCGATCAGCCACACCGCGGTGGCCTTCGGCATCAGGGGCGTCTTCATGATGGGACCCTTAGAGCCGCTTCACCCTGCCCGGGGCACGATGAACCGCCTACAGCTTGTTGTTACATCGCAGTTTTCGAGTCGTCCGGCAAAGCCGCAAGGCTGGAAAATGCTTCAGGTGGTTTGGCCCGCGACCCGGGCAGCCAACCGTACCGCCAGGGGCGCCCGCGCCTCGTTGCTTCGGATATAGAGAGCGGCCGAGGCCGGGTCAAAGCCTTGAGGACAGGAGAAAGGGCCAGAATGATGATGGAGGAGGAGGGGCCGCGCCCCACCGCGCGCTTCACCCGGCCGGTGATGGATCGCTGGGACGTGGACGAGCTGCGCGCCTATATCGCCGAGTTGCAGGTGGAGATCGCCCGCGCGGAGGCCGAGATCGGCAAGCGCCAAGCCGGACGCGCCGCGGCGGATATATTCTTCAAGGCGCCGCGCTGAGATGCGAAAGGGCCGGCGGATCGCTCCGCCGGCCCGGTTTGCCTCAGGCTGCGCGGGCCTGCGGCGCCTCATTTTCCAGCACGCGCTGGGTCTTCGGCGCCTGGATCTCGATCCGGCGCGGCTTCAGCGCCTCCGGCACCTGGCGCTTCAGCGCCACATGCAGCAGGCCGTGTTCGAGCTGCGCACCCTCGATGACGATGTGGTCGGCGAGGACGAAGCGACGCTCGAAGGCCCGGCCGGCGATGCCGCGGTATAGCACCCGGCCATTATCCTGGGCGGTGGAGGCGGGGGCGGCCTTGCCGGCGATGGTCAGCGTGTTGTCATGCGCCGTGACCTCGATGTCGTCCGGGCCGAAGCCGGCGACGGCCATGGTCAGCACATAGCTGTCCTCGGCGGTCTTTTCGATGTTGTAGGGCGGGTAGCTGGGCCCGTCCGCCGCCGCACGGGCGGATTCCGCCAGTCGGGCCATGCGGTCGAAGCCGATGGCGGAGCGGAACAGGGGAGAGAAGTCGAGAGCGTTCACGGAAGACCTCCTGCGATAGCAAGGTCGTTGCACGGCGGATTTCCGTCTATTGCCCCCGCCAGGCGGGCGGCATCGTCCGGGATCCACGCCGTCGGCCCCGATCGGGCACCGCCGGCAGCGCAGGAATTGGTGAAACGGCCGAGCGGGTTCAAGAGGGGCCCAAACGCGAAAAAGCGCGCCCCGGAGACCCCGGGGCGCGCCCTTTCTGAACCCTGTAATCCGCGCCGGATCAGGCCGTCTTGCGGACGCCGAGGCCAGCGAACTTCTTGTTGAACTTAGCGATCTGGCCGCCGGTGTCCATCACCCGCTGCTGGCCGGTCCAGGCCGGGTGCGACTTTGGGTCGATGTCGAGGCGCATGGTGTCGCCTTCCTTGCCGTAGCAGGACCGGGTGGTGAAGGTCGTACCATCCGTCATGATGATGTTGATGGTGTGGTACTCGGGGTGGATGTCGGGCTTCATCGCATTGTGCTCGCGCATATGGGCCCACCGACAGCGACCGGCAGGCGCGGGAAGGCGGGCTATAGAGGACACCCCCACCCGGCGCAACCCGCGGAGCGGCGCCACGCGCGAGCGCATGGCGACCATGCGGGCCATACCCATTGAGGCCCCGCGCCGTTTGGTGGACCCTTCCAGACGCAGCTTCCAGGGGATGATCGCATGCGCCTGCAGGGAAAATCCGCCATCGTCACCGGCGCCGCCTCCGGCTTCGGAGAGGGCATCGCCCGCCGCTTCGCCGCCGAGGGCGCCTGGGTGATCTGCGCCGACATGAACCTGGAGGGTGCGACCCGCATCGCGGAGGAGATCGGCGGCACGCCGATCGGCGGTGACGTCTCCCGCGAGGCCGATGTGCAGGCGCTGGTCGCCAAGGCGGTGGAGGAATTTGGCGGCCTCGACATCGTGGTGAATAACGCCGGCACCACCCACCGCAACAAGCCGATCCTGGAGGTGACGGAGGACGAGTTCGACGGTATCTATGCGGTGAACGTGAAGTCCATCTTCTGGATGGTGCGCGCCGCCGTGCCGGTGATGCAGAAGCAGGGCCGCGGCGGGTCGATCATCAACATCTCCTCCACCGCCGGCATCCGGCCGCGGCCGGGGCTGACCTGGTACAACTCGACCAAGGGCGCGCTGAACACGGCGACCCAGGCGATGGCGCAGGAATTCGCCAGGGACAACATCCGCGTCAACGCCGTCTGCCCGGTGATGAGCGCGACCGGCCTGCTGACCGAATTCATGGGCGGGCCGGATACGCCGGAGATGCGCCAGAAATTCACCGCCACCATCCCGCTCGGCCGCATGTCCACGCCCGCGGATATCGCCAATGCCTGCGTCTGGCTGGGCGAAGACTCGAGCAACTTCATCACCGGCGTGCTGCTGCCGGTGGATGGGGGGCGCTGCGCGTGAACCAGGCGGTCTCCCCGGCCGATGCGGGCCGGCCGCTGAACATCCTGTCGATCCAGTCCTGGGTTTCCTATGGCCATGTCGGCAACGCCTCCGCCGTGTTTCCCCTGCAAAGGCTGGGGGCGGAGGTCTGGGCGCTGAACACGGTGCAATTCTCCAACCACACCGGCTACGGCGCCTGGCGCGGCCAGGTTTTTCCGGGTGAACTGATCGAGGAACTTGTGCTCGGCATTGCCGAGCGGGGCGCCCTGGAGCGCTGCGATGCAGTGCTGTCCGGCTATATGGGCGCGGCCGAGATCGGCGCGGCGATCCTTTCCGCCGTCGCGCGGGTGAAGGCGGCCAATCCGGCGGCGCTGTATTGCTGCGACCCGGTCATCGGCGACATCGGCCGCGGCGTCTTCGTCCGCCCCGGCATTCCGGAATTCATGCGCGACCGCGCCGTGCCGGCCGCCGATATCCTGACGCCGAACCAGTTCGAGCTGGAATGGCTCACAGGCCTGACCATCACCACGCTGGACAGCGCCAAGGCCGCCGTCGCCGCGCTGCAGGCGAAGGGGCCGCGCTGCGTCATGGTGACCTCCCTCCATGTCGAGGACACGCCGGCGGATGGCATGGACATGCTGGTGGGGGAGGGCGGGCGCTTCCACCGCATCCGCACGCCGCTGCTGCCGATTTCCGTCAATGGCGCCGGCGATGCCATCGCGGCGCTGTTCCTGTTCCACCGGCTGCGCTGGGGCGAGCCCTCCGTCGCGCTCTCCGCCGCCGCATCCTCCGTCCACGGCCTGCTGCGGCGCACGGCGGAGGCCGGGTCGCGGGAGATCCTGACCGTTGCGGCGCAGGAGGAATTCGTCACCCCCTCCCGCGTTTTTCGCGCAGAGGCCTGCTGACGCAACAAGTTGTCGGCTGGCGCGTTAAGCTTCCTCACTGGGAGAAATGCGCCATGACCGAAACCCGCCATCCACGTCGAGTCCTGTTCGCCTGGGGTGCCATGTTGGCGGTGGCGCCGGTGCTGGCACGCCCGGCACAGGCGCAGGGCCAGGACATCATCGGCGACGTCTTGCGCCAGTTCCAGGGCGGCGGTGATCCGAACGAGTCCCGCAGGCGCGAGGAGGAATCCCGCCGCGAGCAACGCGAACGTGAGCGCGACGCTTACGAACGCGGCCGGGAGCGGGAGCGGTCTTCCCGCGGTGATGACGACCGCCGAGGCCGCCAGCGCAGCGCCCGCGATCGCGATCGTGAACTGGCCGACCAGCAGCGCCGGCTGGAGGAACAGCAGCGCCGGATCGAGGAAGAACGGCGCCGCCTGCGCTGATCTCAGTCGGCCGCCGCGGCGAATTGCGCCGCGTGCAGCCGGCGATAAGGACCATCGGCCGCCAGCAGCTCGGCATGGCTGCCCTGCTCCACGATGCCCTGCTCCGTCACCACCAGGATGCGGTCCGCGTCACGGATGGTGGCGAGGCGATGCGCGATGATCAGCGTGGTGCGGCCCTGGGCCAGTTCCGCCAGCGCCTGCTGGATGGCGCGTTCCGTCTCCGTATCCAGGGCGCTCGTCGCCTCGTCCAGGATCAGGATGGGCGGGTTCATCAGGAAGATGCGGGCGATGGCGAGCCGCTGCTTCTGGCCGCCGGAGAGCTTCACGCCCCGCTCGCCGATCACCGTATCCAGCCCCTCCGGCAGATCTGCGATCAGCGCGTCCAGCCGGGCGCGGCGGGCGGCCTCGCGGATCTCCGCCTCGCTTGCGCCGAGGCGGCCATAGGCGATGTTCTGCCGGATGCTGCCGGCGAACAGGAACACATCCTGCTGCACCAGCCCGATCTGCCCGCGGAGCGAGGCGAGCGTCATCCGGCGGATGTCGATGCCATCGATCAGGATGCGCCCGCCCAGCACCTCGTAGAAGCGTGGCAGCAGCGAGCAGATGGTGGTCTTGCCGGCGCCTGAAGGCCCGACCAGCGCCACGGTCTGGCCGGGCGCCACTTCCAGATCCAGGTCGCGCAGCACCAGGCGGTCCGGCGTGTAGCCGAAGGTCACGCGCTCGAACCGCACGGCGCCGTGCAGCGGCGGCGCCGGCTTCGCATCCGGCGCATCGGCGATGTCCGGCTGCATCGCCATGAGGTCGAGGTAGCTGCGGAAGCCGGCGAGGCCCTTCGGGTAGGTCTCGATCACCGCGTTGATCTTCTCGAGTGGCCGGTAGAACACATTGACCAGCAGCAGGAAGGCGACAAAGTCGCCGATGGTGAGGCTGCCGGCGACGATGAAGGCAGCACCCGCCAGCATCACCACAAGCTGCACCAGCCGCATGCCGAGGTAGTTCAGCGTCATGCTGACCGCCATGATGCGGTAGGCATCCAGCTTGGTGCGCTGGTACTGCGCGTTGTCGGCGGCGAACAGCTTCCGTTCGTGCGCCTCGTTGGCAAAAGCCTTGACCACGCGGATGCCGCCGACCGCTTCCTCGATGCGGGCATTGAAGGCGCCGACGCGGCCGAACTGCGCCTGCCAGTTCTGCGTCATCCGCCCGCCGTAATGCGCAACGACCCAGGCGACCACCGGCACGATCCCCGCCGTCAGCAGGGCGAGCGCCGGGCTGACCAGCAGCATTAGCGCGAAGGCGCCGAGGAAGGTCAGCACCGCGACCAGCAGATCCTCCGGCCCGTGATGCGCGACCTCTCCGATATCCTCCAGGTTCTTGGTGACACGGCCGACCAGGTGGCCGGTCTTCTGGTTGTCGTAGAAGCGGAAGGACAGGCGCATGAGCTGGTCGAAGGCGTTGCGCCGCAGCTCTGTCTCGATGGCGATGCCGAGCACATGGCCCCAATAGGTGACCACCGCCATCAGCCCCGCATTGACCAGGTAGATCGCCAGCAGCACGGCGACGGCCAGGCCGATGATGCCCATATCCTGCTGCGGCAGCAGATGGTCGATGAAGGCGCGCACGGCCATGGGAAAGCCGAGCTCCAGCACGCCGGACAGCGCGGCGCAGCCGAAGGCGATCAGCGCCAGGCGCAGGTGCGGGCGGTAGAATTGCAGGAATTGTCGGAGCATGGGGCGGCGATACACCACCCCATGCCGCGGCCGCAAAGGGTTCTCAGCTCGGTTCGATGCCGGCTGCGCGGACCAGGCGCTGCCAGTTCTGGCTGTCGGCGGCGAGCTGGGCGGCGAAATCCGCCTCGCTGGTCGGGCGCGGGGTCAGGCCGCGGCGGCCGAATTCGACGGCGACATCCGGGTCTGCCAGCACGGCGCGCAGCGTATCGCCCAGGCGGGTGCGGATGGCGGCCGGCGTCGCCTTCGGCACCAGCACGCCGTCCCAGTTCAGCACCTCATAATCCGCAAGGCCTGCCTCGATCATGGTCGGCATCTCCGCCAGCTCCAGCGCCCGCTGGCGGGTAGTGACGCCGAGCGCGCGGATGGTGCCGGCCGCGATATGGCTCGTCACGGTCCCCATGGGCGAGAAGGAGAAGTCATGCTCCCCCGCCACCAGCCCGAGCATCTGCGGCCCGCCGCCGCGATAGGGCACCGCAACCGTCTTCACCCCGGCGATGCTGTCCAGCAGGATGCCGCAGAGATGGCCGGGAGAGCCGACGCCGCCGGTGCCATAGGTCAGCGTATCCGGCCGCGCCCTGGCCGCGGCCAGCAGATCCGCCACGCTGCGGAAGGGCTTCGCGGCCGGCACCACCAGCACATTGGTGGCGTTGAACAGCATCGACAGCGGCGCGAGGTCCGCGATCGGGTCGAAGGGCATGTTCCGCAGCAGCGCCGGGTTCACCGCCAGCGTGCCGATATTGGCGGAGACCATGGTGGTGCCATCCGGCTGCGACCGCGCCGCGGCCTCCGCCGCGATGTTGCCGCCGGCGCCGGTGCGGTTCTCGATCACCACATTCTGGCCGAGCCGTGCCGCCAGCCTGGGCTGGATGATGCGCAAAGCGGCATCGGATGCGCCGCCGGGCGGGAAGCCGATCAGCAGGCGGATCGGGCGGTCGGGCGACCAGCCCTGGGCGCGTGCCAGGGAAGGCGCGGCCAGGGTTGCGGCCAGGGCGGCCAGGAGGGGTCGGCGGGCGAGCATGGGCGCGGATCCTACGAAGGGACCCTTGCGCCCATGCAATCATCACGCCATCAGATGCGCCGCACGTTGATCGGCAGCGCCATGCCCTTCTGCGGCGCCGAGATGGTCTTGCGCCAGGCGCTGTCCACGAAATACTGGCCGAGCGGGATGAAGGGCACGTCCTGCCAGAACTGCGCCTGCAAACGCCGCGCAATGCCCTTCTGGACGTCGAGGTCCGGTGCCTCCAGCCATTCATCGCGCAGCGATTCCAGCGCCGGGCTGGTGGGCCAACCGAACCAGGCCTGTCGGCCATTGGCGCGCAGCAGCGGATGCACGCCGGGATTGCCGAGATCGACACCGCCGAACAGCACGATCAGCGCATTCCAGCCGCCCTCGCTCGGCGGGGTCATCCGGCCGCGGCGTTGCAGGACGGTGCCCCAGTCGCTGATGGCGCTTTCGGCGTTGAGGCCGGAGCGTTTCAGCGCATCGGTCAGCACCGTCGTCATGGTGTTGTTGTTCACCACATCAGTCGGGTGCAACACCGTCACCGGCTGATTGGCGTAGCCGGCCTCCCGCAATGCAGCCCGTGCTGCATCGAAGCTGCGCGGGCCGGTCAGCGCGGACAGGCCTTCATCATTCGCCAGCGGCGAGGAGCGCGGGAAGACCCCCATGCCATCCGCCCACAGCGCCCGGTCGGTGCCCATGATCGAGGTCATGAAGTCGGCCTGGTTGATCGAATGCAGCAGCGCGCGGCGCACCCGCACATCGTCGAAGGGTGCATGCAGATGGTTGAAGCGGAGATGCGCCATCAGCCCGCCGAAATCCACGCGCTCCACCGTGATGTCGCGGTTGCGTGCCAGCAGCGGGCGCAGGTCGGGCGCCACTTGTTCGTACCAGTCGATCTCGCCGGATTGGATGGCGGCGGCGGCGGTGCCGGCATCAGTGATGATGTTGAACTCCACCCGCTCGAAATGCGCGTGCTTGGCGCCGCCGAGCAGGCTGGGCGGGTTCGGGTTCGGCACGTAGTCGGCGAAGCGCTGATAGACCACGCGGGCGCCCGACAGACGCTCATTCGCCACGAAGCGATAGGGGCCGCTGCCTACCACCTCGGTGAAGGGGGTGGTCGGGTCCACCGTCGCGAAACGCTCGGGGAAGATGAAGCAGGGGTAGGAGGAAGGCTTGCCCAGCGCCTCCAGCATCGGGCCGAACTTCTGCTTCAGGCGGATCTCGAAGCGGCGATCGTCCAGCGCCGTCATGGTTTCGGTGCGCGCCCGCAGGGTCTGGCCCAGCGTGTCCCGCGCCGACCAGCGGGCGATGGAAGCGATGGCATCCTGCGCGCGGATCGGCGTGCCATCGTGGAACCTGGTGCCGGGCCGCAGGGTGAAGACCCAGCGCAGCCCGTCATCCTCCACCACATGCCCCTCGGCGAGCTGCGGCCGCATGACGAAATCGGTGTCCGGGCCATACAGCGTGTCCCAGCACATATGGCCGTGGTTGCGGACGCCGTAGCTGGTGGTGCTCATCGGGTCGAGGCTGGTGACATCAGCCTGCGGGATGAAGCGCAGCGTATGCGCCGCATTGCCCTGCGCCAGGGAAGGGGCGGGCAGCGACAGGGGGAGGGAGGCTGCGGCCAATCCGGTCAGCAGGCTGCGGCGATACATGGGTCTCTCCGGTGCGTATACCTGCCGATATCCTGCAAGCGATTGCACCTGCGATGCAACCGCCCTTGAAGCGCCCCGGTCCCGGCGCCAGATGCGCGTCAGGTCCGGGCCCCTCTGGCGCAGCCGCGTGATGTCGGACCTCCACTCGTGGAGGTTTCAGCCCATGCCGCAGATCTTTGGCGACTTGATCGCCTGGCTCGTAGCCGCCTTCCTGGTCAACCCGCTGACGGCGGAGGTGCAGTCTCGCCTGGCGGAGGCGAATGCGCCCGCCGCCATCGTGGCCCAGGTCGCCGCCTGCGGCGCAGCGGCGGCACCCGTGCTGCTGCAGCGGGCGACGGACGACCCCTGGTGGGCGATGCGCACCGGATTCGCCACTTGGATCGGCACGGTTCAGCCGGATGCGGTGCTGGGGCAGGCGGCGCCTCGTTGCGGGCCGGCGATGCAGGCGGCGCGGCCTTTCCTGCTGCGAAGCTGAGCAGGCGCTGAGGGGCTTATCGATAAAGCTGGTTTCGTACCGGTTGCGCGCCGGGCAGAGCGTCGCGCATGATCCCCCGGCAAACAAACGGGGAGGCCCTCGATGGCCATCATGATTCCGCGCCGCGGCGCGCTACTGCTGGGCGCCGCGGCACTTTCGATGCCGGCAATCCGCACCGCCCAGGCCCAGCAGACCTTCGAATGGGTTGCCGGCTCCGTCGGCGGCGGCTGGTACACCATGGCCGCCGGCCTTTCCTCCCTGATCGGGGAGGAGAACCCCAACATCCGCATCCGCGTGGTGCCGGGCGGTGGCCTGGCAAATTCCACCCGCGTGAACAACGGCCAGTCGCAGCTTGGCTGGGGCATCGATGCCTTCACCGCCGCCGCCGCGCGGGGCGAGGAGCCCTACCGCGCCAAGCACGAGAATCTCCGCAGCCTCGGTTCCGGCTACAGCCCGACCGAGCACAATCTGGTCCGCGCCGTGACTTCCGGCGGGCCGGAGGGGATGCGGGAGATCCTGACCCAGCGCGGCCTGAAGATCGCCTGTCCGCAGCGTTCCTCGACCGATGAGATGACGCTGCAGCGTATCCTGCGCTTCCTCGGCACCAGCCCGGACAAGATCCGCAGCGAGGGCGGCCGCTACCTGAATGGCAGCTACGCCGATATCGGCGCCGCCTATGCCGATGGCCAGGTGGACTACCTGTACGCCGCGCTCGCCAAGCCCGCCGCCCTCCTGACCGAGATCGGCCAGGGCCGCCGCGCATCCCAGCTCGTCGGCTTCCCGGATGATGTCCGCAAGCACCTGTCCGACACCTACGCCTATGCCGAGGGCGTGCTGCCGGCCGGCACCTATCCGCAGCTGCAGAGCGCGGATCTGAAGGTGACGACGATGGACAGCGTCATCCTGGTGCATGAATCGGTGCCGGATGAGGTCGCCTACGGCATCACCCGCACGCTGATCAAGAACCGCGGCACGCGGCTGACGCAGATCCACGCCAGCATGGGCGCCTTCGACCCGGCGGTGGCATGGAAGTACAACGGCGTGCCGTTGCACCCGGGTGCAGCGCGCGCCTTCCGCGAAGCCGGCGCGATGCCGGCCTGAGCTTTGACAGGGCTGGCGCGACAGAATGCGTGAACTCGCCGGCCCGCTGAAGTGGGTCTGTTGGGGTTGGGCCGCGGCAGCTGCCGCGGTCCACCTCTATTTCGGCGGCACGGGCTTCCCCGAGCCGATCCAGATGCGCGGCTTCCATCTGCTGATCTTCACGCCGCTGCTGTTCCTCCTGTACCCGGCCTCCAAGACCCGCTCGCCGAAGCACCGGCCTTCGGTGCTGGACTGGGTCTGGGCGGTCGCATCCGGCGTGCCGCATGCCTGGGTGATGTGGAACTGGATGGCGGTCGCCGACCGCATGGAATATGTCGACCCGTTCACGCCGACGATGATGGCGCTCGGCGTGCTGGCCATCGTCACGCTGCTGGAGGCGATCCGCCGCGCGGTGGAACCTGGCCTTGCCATCATGGTCGCCGTGTCGCTCGCCTATATGCAATTCGGCTGGCTGATCCCCGGCCTGCTGAACGCGCGGCCGTTCAGCCCGGAGGAGATCGTCGAGGCCGCCTGGCTGGTGCCCACCGCGGGCGGTATCTATGGCCCGCTGACGGGCATCGTCGCCACCATCATCGCCGTCTTTATCCTGTTCGGCAGCTTCATGCAGGGCAGCGGCGCCGGCCGGCTGTTCTCCAATTTCGGCACCGCGGTGGCAGGGCGCTATTGCGGCGGGCCGGCCAAGGTCTCGGTGGTGACCTCGGGCCTGTTCGGCACGATGAGCGGGTCTTCCGTCTCCAACGTCATCACCACCGGGTCCATGACCATCCCGCTGATGATCCGCGTCGGCTACCGGCCGGCGGTGGCGGGGGGCATCGAGAGTGCGTCATCCGTGGGCGGCGCGCTGATGCCACCGGTGATGGGGGCGGCGGCCTTCGTCATGGCCGAGATCACCAACATCCCCTACGGCAACATCCTGGTGGCCGCCGCCGGGGGCGCGGTGCTGTACTACTTCGCCATCCTCTCCGCCGTGCATTTCGAGGCCAAGAAGCTCGGCCTGGCGCCGGTGCCAGCGAAGGACATTCCCGCCTGGCGAGAGGTGCTGGCCGACGCGCATCTGGTGATCCCGATCGGCGTGCTGGTGTACCTGATGTCGGAACGCTGGTCCGGCAATTTCGCCGCCTTCTGCGCGGTGCTGTCCATGGTCGCGGTGGCGTTCTTGCGGCGGCGCACCCGGATGACGCCGATGCAGATACTGAACAGCCTGGCGAGCGCAGGGCTGACCATGGCGCCGCTGGCCGTGACCATCGCCGGCGCCGGCATCGTTGTTTCCGCGCTGACAGCCACGGGCATGGTGGTGGCCTTCGGCGGCATCATCAAGGAAGTCGCGGGCGGCGATCTGGCGATGCTGCTGCTGCTGCTGGCCATCACCGTGCTGATCCTGGGCATGGGGATACCCACGACACCCAGCTACATCATCGCGGCGGCCATCGGCGTGCCGCAGGTGCTGGAATTGGGCGCCTACCTGAATGTGGACATGCTGCAGGCGCACATGTTCGTCTTCTACTTCGCGGTGCTGGCGGATACCACGCCGCCCGTCGCGGCGGCCGCCTTCGCCGCGGCGGCGATCGCCAAGGCCAGCCCGCTGATGACGGCGCTGCATTCCTCGCGCTTTGCCATCGCCGGCTTCGCGGTGGGCTTCGCCTTCATCTACGATCCCGGGATCATGATGCGCGGCGGGCTGGTGCAGATCATCGGCTCCATCGGCATCATGGCCGGCGCGCTGGTGCTGTTCACCTCGGCCTATGCGGGCTTCCTGATGGCGCCGATGAACGTGCCGCTGCGCCTGATGCTGGGCGGGCTGGGGCTGGCGGTGGCGTTCTTGCACGCGATCCCGGATGTCGGGCGCTTCGCCCTTGCCTTCCTGTCCCTGGGTCTGGTGGCCGCCTGGCAAATGGCGGCGGCCCGGCGGGCGGCGGTGACGGACGGGTAGCTTGGTGTAGGTGGTTTGCAGGGCGGGCTTGCCCTCCTGCAAACCACCCGCCTATCGCCGCCGCATCCCCGTCGGGTACAGCCGGCCGCCTGCCTCCGTGCGCATGGCGTCCAGCACGAAGCCGCGCGGCATTTCGACCAGTTCCGGGATCGGCGGGGCGTCCTCCGCGGCATCCCAAGCCGCGGCCAGCGGGCGGCCCTCGCAGCCCTCCGTGCGGAGGCCCAGTAGATGCAGCACGGTGGGTGCGATGTCGGTCAGGTCGGCCGGCGCCTGGGCCACGGCACCGCGGCGGAAGGGGCCGCCCTGCATCACCAGCACGGTTGCGAGCTCGGCCCGGTGCAGCCCGCCATGCATGCCACCGCCTTCCGGCACATCCGGCGCATCGAAGGGGGCGTGGCCGGGCAGGCCCCATTCATCGGCCTCGGCGCTGCCGGCGAAGGTGGCGACCAGGTCGGCGCTGCGGCGATGGCCGCTACCGAGCACGGACAGCGCCATCGCCTGGCCGGCGGGCAGGATGGCGGGGTCACGCGCCAACAGCGGCCCGGCCCAGGGCTGGGTGGCCAGGAACTCCGCCACCTGCGGCGCCAGCGTGGGGTCGCGGAACCACAGGCCCGGCGCGGCGGCCGGCGCCACGACCACATCCACATCGGATGCCATGCCGGTGCCGGCGCGAAACCCTGCGCGGCGCAATTCGGCGGCCAGCGACAGCTTGCCGCGGCCGGTGACATGGCCGTGGTCGGACAGCACGATGATGCCGATTTCCGCCGCATCCGGCTGCGCATCCCGCCACGCCATCACCTGGCCCACCACGGCATCCGAGGCCGTCAGCCCGGCCTGCGCCTGCGCTGAAAGAAGCCCGGCATAGTGGAAGGCGATATCCGGCTCGGAAAGCCAGAGCAGCGCCACATCCGGCCGCAGCTTCGGTAGCACATGCTCTAGCAGCACCCGCCCGGCATGGGCGATACGGTCGAGGTTCGGCGCGGCATGCGGTGGCGTCGCGCCGATCTCGGCCCGGATCAGCGCGGCGGTCGCACCCTCCATATCCTCGACATTCCACCGAAAACTGCCGAGGCGGTCCGCTGCCGGGTGCAGCAGCCGAGCCGCGCCCGCGGTGCCGGCGCTGATCAAAGCGAAGCTGCGCCCGGCCTCGGCCAGGCGCTCGCCCAGGCTCGGCCGTTCCAGCGGGCTCTCGGCGCCCTGCGCCATGGCCAGCACGTCTTCCACCAGCTTGGTCCGCAGCAGCCGGTCCGGCGCCACGGCGGCATCGAACAGCGTATTTGCCACCATGCCATGCCCGCCCGGCCGGCAGCCGGTGATGAGGGAGGGTGTCGCAACCCGCGTCTCGCTCGGGAAGACGCTGCGCGCATTGGCGAAGCGTGTCCCGGCGGCGGCGAGTGCGGCCAGGTTCGGCGTGGCTTCCGGCGCGACCATGTCCGGGCGCAGCCCGTCGAGGGCGATCAGGATGAAGCGGGGCATGCGGTCACTGTCTCCAATTTCTCATTGACCCCCGGGCGCCGCCTGGCCGAAGCTGCGGATAAGCAAGGGGGTTGTCGAGGGCTCTCCATGGCGGCGCGCACCACGATCTACCGAGGCCACCGCATCCACTCGGTGCCGCACGGCCCGGGCTGGCGCCTGCGGATCGTGCTGCCGCGGCGCGGCGGCAACACCGTGCTGCGCAACCGCGTGCCGCGCGGCCTGCCGCAATTGCTGGCGGAAGCGCGGCTGCATATCGACCGGCTGCTGGACGGGGCGGCTTGGCAGCACGCCCCGTAGCGTAGGTTACCGCAGCGTCGGGTCCATCTTGTCGCGCAGCCAGTCACCGATCAGGGAGACGGATAGCGTGGTCAGGATGATGGTGAAGGCCGGCGCCAGCAGGATCCACGGCGCCCGGGTCAGATACTCCCGCCCATAGCCCACCATCGACCCGAGCGACGTCGCCGGCGGCTGCACGCCAAGGCCGAGGAAGGACAGCCCCGATTCCAGCAGGATGATCTCGGGGAAGGCCAGCGTCATGGACACGATGAGCGTGGAGGCGATGTTCGGCAGCACATGCCGGCCATAGATCCGCCAGGGCGAGGCACCCAACTGCCGCACCGCCGCCGCATAGCCCTGGCCGCTGGCCGAGATCGCCAGGCCGCGCGCGATGCGGGCGTAGCGTTCCCAGGCATGGAAGCCGAGCAGGCAGATGAACAGCACCATCGAATTGCCGAAGAAGGCCAGCACCGACAGCGCCAGGATCAGGAAGGGCAGGCTGGCGGAGAAGTCCACCAGCGCCAGCACCACCTGTTCCACCAGGCCGCGGAAATGCGCCGCCAGAAACCCCAGCGTGGTGCCGACGACGGCACCGATGATGGTGGCGCCGAAGGCGATCAGCAGGCTCATCCGGATCGAGTAGATCAGGCGGGCCATCACATCCCGCCCCAGCTCATCCGTGCCAAGCGGATGCAGCCAGGTGCCGCCCATGAAGACCGGCGGCGAGAGGCGGTTGCGGAGGTCGAGCGCGGTATAGGCATAGGGGCTGATCACATCGGCCAGCAGCGCGATGCCGAGCATGGAGGCCAGCCAGGCCAGGCCGAACAGCACCATCGGCGGCGGCAGCGACCGCGCCTTGCGGGGCTGGGTGGTGGCCAGGGTGGCGGGTGCGGTGATGTCGGACATGGTCAGGCGGTCCCCGCTGCGCGCTTGGGTTGGTTGCGAAGCCGCGGGTCCAGCAGGCCGTACAGCAGGTCCACGATCAGATTGGCGGTGACCATGGTGGCCGCGACCAGCAGCAGGATGCACTGCACCACCGCAAGGTCCCGGTTCGCGACCGCCACAACCAGCAGGCGGCCGACGCCAGGCCAGGAGAAGACGCTTTCCACCACCACGGCGCCGGCGATCAGGCTGCCGACCATGAAGCCGATGATGGTGACGGTCGGGATGGCGGCGTTGGGCAGAGCATGGCCCCAGACCACCCGGCGCCACGGCACGCCCTTGGCCGAGGCGGTGCGGATATAGGGCTGGCCCAGCACCTCCAGCATGGCGCTGCGGGTGAAGCGCGCCAGCACCGCGGCACCGCCGACGCCCATGGTGATGATCGGCAGGATCGCATGCCGCCAGCTTTCCTGCCCACCGGAGGGCAGCCAGCCAAGCTGCACGGCGAACACCAGAACCAGCAGCAACCCGAGCACGAAGGACGGCACGGTGAAGCCGGCGACTGCCAGCAGCATCACGGCGCGGTCGATGAAGGAATTGCGATACAGCGCCGCGGTAATGCCCGCCGGAATGCCGATGCCCAGCTTGATGATCAGCGCTGGGATCGTCAGCGCCAGCGTCGCCGGAATGCGCTCCGCCACCAGCACGATCGCATCGCGCCCATCGCGCATGGATCGCCCGAGATCGCCCTGGAGAATGGCGCCGAAGTAGTGAAAATATTGCAGCAACACGGGCTGATCGAGGCCCCAGGCGGTACGAAACGCATCCACCGCCTCGGGCGGCGCATCGGCGCCCATGATGATCTGCGCCGGGTCACCGGACAGGCGCAGCACGATGAAGGCGAAGGTCACCACCATGATGATGGTGATGCCGGCGCGCAGCAGGCGGCTGCCGAAGAAACGAATCATCTCAGGCGGCTTCCTTTGCTACGCCGTTGCCGGGCAATACGCCGGTGCCGGGCGCGACTTCGCCCTGCGCCACATGGCAGGCCACCATGCGGCCATCGCCGCTGCGCGGTTTCAGCACGGGGGTTTCGCGCGCGCACAGGCCGGTGGCGAAGGCGCAGCGCGGGTGAAACGCGCAGCCGGAGGGACGGTCCGCCGGGTTCGGCGGGTCGCCCTGCAGCACGATGCCGCGCCCAACCTTGCCGGGATGCGGAATGGCGGAGACCAGCGCCTGGGTATACGGATGCGCCGGCGCGTGCAGCACCTCATCCGGCTCGCCTTCCTCGACGATGCGGCCGAGATACATCACGGCGACCCGGTGGCTGACCTGCCGCACCGCCCGCAGATCATGGCTGATGAACAGGATGCCGAGGCCGAGGCTGGCTTGCAGATCCACCAGCAGGTTCATCACCTGCGCCTGGATCGAGACATCCAGCGCGCTGATCGGCTCGTCGCAGACCAGCAAAGCGGGGTTGGTGGCGAGCGCGCGGGCCAGCACGGCGCGCTGGCGCTGGCCGCCGGACAGCTCATGCGGGTAGCGCGCGGCCTGGTCCGGCCGCAGCCCGACGCCGCGCAGCAGTTCCGCCGTGCGTTCCGTGCGCTCGGCCGGCGTGCCGATGTTGTGGATCTCCAGCGGCTCCGCCACCTGCGTGCCGATCGGCAGGCGACGGTCCAGCGCACCGAGCGGGTCCTGGAACACCATCTGCATGCGCGCACGCGACTTGCGCCAGGCATCGGTGTTGGGCGCCGGCATCGCCTTGCCATCGAACTCCACGTGGCCGTTGTCAGGCTGCTCCAGCCCGAGCACCAGGCGGCCTGTGGTCGATTTGCCGCAGCCGGATTCGCCGACCAGGCCCAGCGTGCGGCCGCGTTCCACCTTTAGCGAAACACCATCCACGGCGCGCACCTCGACCGATTTGCCGAACACGCCGCGGCGCATGGCGTAGCGCCGCGTGATGCTTTCGGCGACCAGAAGTTCTCCGCCGCTTCTCATACGTAGGCCGCCTGATCCTGGGTAACGGGAAGCGTTGCGCGAATGCAGGCGGCGCGATGGCCGCGCCCCAGCCCCACCGGTTCCGGCACCGCGGCGTCGCAGGCGGAGACATGCATGGAACAACGCGGCGCGAAGGCGCAGCCGGGCGGCATCGCCCAGGGCTCCGGCACGCCGCCCGGAATCGCGGACAGCTTGCGGCGCGGGCCGTGCAGCGGCGGCAGCGCGCCGAGCAGGCCGCGGGTGTAGGGATGCGCCGGCGCTTCGAACAACCGCGCGCTCGGCGCCTGTTCCACGATGCGGCCGGCATACATGACGCAGACGCGCTCGCAGCTATCGGCAACCACGCCGAGGTCGTGGGAGATCAGTACCAGCGCCATGCCGGTCTCCTTCCGCAGATCCTGCAACAGGGTCAGGATCTGCGCCTGGATGGTGACGTCCAGCGCCGTCGTCGGCTCATCCGCCACCAGCAATTCGGGGCGACCGGCGAGGGCGATGGCGATCATCACGCGCTGGTTCTGCCCGCCGGACAGTTCATGCGGCCAGGCATCCAGGCGCCGCGCGGCGTCCGGGATGCCGACCTGATCCAGCAGGCGCTTGGCTTCGGCGCGCGCCTGCGGGCCATCCATGCCGCGATGCAGGCGCAGCGCTTCCGTGATCTGCTTGCCGATGCGATGCACGGGATTGAGGCTGCTGGCCGGGTCCTGGAAGATCATCGCGATGCGGCCACCGCGTACGCGGTCCAGCACATCCGGACGGGCCTGCAGCAGTTCCTGCCCGTCCAGTTTCACGCTGCCGGTGACGCTGGCGCGACCGGGCAGCAGGCCCAGCGCCGCAAGCCAGGTCACCGATTTGCCGCAGCCCGACTCGCCAACGAGACCCACGGATTCGCCCGGCGCCACATCGAGGTCGATGCCGCGCAGTGCGAGCTGTTCGTCGAATGCGACGCGCAGCCCCTTGAGCGAGACGAGCGGCGCGGTCATGCACCCACCCGCAGATTGCCGGGGCCGAAGTTCATCGCCCAGCCCTTGGAGGCGCGCCAGTCGATGTCCTTGCGCTTCGCCGTGAAGGCGGCCGCCTGGTGCAGCACGATGTAGCCCGGATCCTCGCGCTCCACGATGGTCAGCAGGCGGCGGAACAGGTCGCGGCGGCGGGCGATATCGGTTTCAGTCTCCAGCGCGGCGGAGGTGCGGTTGAAATCCTCATTCGCCCATTCGCCGGTGCGCTCGGCTTCCGTGCGCGGGCCGAAGCTGCGCAGGATGCCGGCGACCGGATCGCCGAAGATCGAGGTGTTGGACCAGTCGCGCACGCCGCGGCCCGGGGTGCGGGCGGTGACCTGGGCGAAATTCTCCTGCATCGCGATCTGAACGTTGATGCCAACAGCGCGCCACATCTCGATCATGATCTGCGCGTTGGAGACCTGGTTTGTGTAGTAGTTGTTGAGCAGGCGATAGGGGATGGGCTCGCCCTGATAGTTCGCCTCGCGTAGCAGGCGCCGCGCCTCGGCCGGGTCGAAGCGGGGGTTCTCCCAATCCGCCAGGTACATCGCGCCATAGCTCTCAAGCTGCATGCCGCGCGGGATCGCGGTGCGCCCGGCCCAGAGCGCATCGACCAGCACCTGCCGGTCGATCGCATGCGTCATGGCGCGGCGGACCCGCGCATCGGCCAGCACCGGGTTCGTCTTGTCGAAGGCCAGCTTGCGGATGTTGTTGATCGGGCTGCCCAGCACCTCGAAGCGCGCATTGCCTTCGACGACGCTGATCTGGTCGGGCGGAATGTCGCAGGCGAAGTCATACTCGCCGGAGAACAGGCCGTTCACCCGACCGGAGACTTCCGGCACCTCGACGAAACGCAGCCGCCGCGCGGGCGGGCGGCCACCCCAGTAGGAATCATGCGCCTCCATCACCAGCGAGGTGTCCGGGCGGAAATCGGCGATGCGGTAGGGCCCGGTGCCGATCGGTGCGCGGCCCCATTCCAGCCAGCTCGGCGCGGCGGCGAAAGCCTCACGCGACAGGATGGCGCCGACGCTCTGCGCCACGCGGCCTTCCAGCGTCACATCCGGCGTGCGGTTGACGAAACGCACCGTGTGGCGGTCGACGATCTCGATCCGCTCCAGGCCCGGATAGGTGCGGCGGCTGACGGCCACGACCTCGGAAGGCGGCTCCTTCGTCGCGGTGCCGGCCAGTACCGTGGACTGCCCCGCGCCGGTTGCGCCCTTGGTGCCGAACAGGCGCTCGCCGAAGGAAAAGGCGACATCCTCCGCCGTCATCTCCCGCCCATCATGGAAGCGCACGCCGGGCCGCAGCGTGAGCTCCAGCGTCGAGGCATTTGGACGGCGCCATTCGGTGGCGAGGCCCGGAACCAGTTCGGCATTGCCGAGCCAGTTCGTGCCTACAAGCTGCTCCGCATACAGGCCATGAATGCGGAAGCCGACATTGGACTGCTCGCGCGGCGGCTCGAAGGTGTTGGAGTTGGAAAGCTTCTGCACCGCGATCGTCAGCGTCGGACGATTGTCGCTTTGCGCGATGGCCGGCATCGCCAGCAGCGTGGGTGCCGCGAAAAGGGCACGGCGGGTGAAGTTGGTCATGTTCAGGCTCCCCAATTCCGGCCGCGGAAATCCATTGCGAAGGACTGCGCTGCGTTCCAGGCGATGTCGCGCCGCTTGGCCGTCAGGTTCACCGATTGGTGCAGCACGGTGTAGGCCGGGTCCTCACGCTCCGCGATCTCCAGCAGCCGGCGGAACACCACGCGGCGGCGGGCGTGGTCCGTGCTGGTTTCCAGCTCACCGGACAGACGGCCAAATTCCTCGTTGCGCCATTCGCCAATCTGCCACTGCTGGCCCTGCGGCCCGTGCTGCGCCGTGATCGAGGCTGTGGGGTCGTTGAAGCTGGCGCTGTTCGACCAATCCCGCACCCCACGCTGGCCGTCGCGCGACAGAACCTGCGGGAAGTTCTCCCGCATCTCGATCTGCACGTTCAACCCGACCTGGCGCCAGCCCTCGACCAGGATCTGCGCCGTCGGCGTCTGGTTGGTGTAGTAGTTGTTCAGCAGGCGATAGGGGATGGGCTCCCCGCGATAATTCGCCTCCCGCAACAGGCGGCGGGCTTCGGCCAGATCGTATTTCGGCGCCTCCCAATCCGCGTGGAACATCGGGCCGTAATATTCGAATTGCAGCCCCTTCGGCACCGGCGCACGGCCATCCCACAGCGCGGTGGTGATCGCGTCGCGGTCGATGCTGTGGGTGAAGGCGCGGCGCACAAGCGGGTTGGCAAGGACCGGGTGGTTTTTGTCGAACACCGTCAGGCGGTGGTTCATGATCGGGCCGCCGACCACCTGGTGGCGGGGGTTGCGCTCCACCGTGGCGATCTGATCCGGCGGCATGTCACAGGCGAAATCCGCCTCGCCGGACAGCAGCATGTTGATGCGCGACGCAACCTCCGGCACTTCCATGAAGCGCAGCCGCGCGATCGGCGGGCGGCCACCCCAGTAGTCATCGAAGGCCTCCAGGACCAACGACTGATCGGGCCGGAACTCGGCCACGCGGTAGGGGCCGGTACCGATCGGGCGGCGCGCCCAATCGAGCCACGAGGCCGATTGCTCGAAGGCGTGGCGCGAGAAGATCGCACCGACATTGCGGCTGATGCGGCCCTCCAGCGTGACGTCCGGCACCTTGTTGACGAAGCGGACCGTGTGGCTGTTCACGATCTCGATGCGCTCGAGCGCCGGGTAGGTGCGGCGGGCGACGGCGAGAACCTCGGGCGGCGGCGTCCGGCCGGGATTCTGCCCGGGAATCACGGCGAACAGGTTGCGCGCCTGTTCCACCGTCATGCCCCAGCCCATGCGTTCCGCGCTGAAGGAAAAGGCAACGTCTTCCGCCGTCATCTCCCGCCCGTCATGGAAGCGCACGCCACGGCGCAGCGCCAGTTCCACGGTGCGGTCGTCGATGCGACGCCAGGATTCGGCCAGCGCCGGCTTCAGGCCGAGATCGCCGGTCCAGCTCTGCTCGATCAGCGTCTCGGCATAGCTGTGCCAGGTGCGGGTGCCGACATTGGATTGCTCGCGCAGTGGCTCCAGCGTGTTGGTGTTGGCCAGCTTCTGCACGGCGATGGTGATGGTCGGCCGCTGGTCGGCCTGCGCGATGGCGAAGCGCGGCAGGATCAGCGCGGCGCCGGCCAGGCCGAAGGCGCGGCGGCGGGTGAGGGTGGTCATATTCAGGCTCCCCAATTGCTGCCGCGGAAGTCCATTACGAAGGACTGCGAGGCACGCCACGCGATGTCGCGGCGCTTAGCGGTGAAGTTGGCGTTGCGGTGAAGGACGACGTAGCCCGGGTCCTCGCGCTCGATGATCTCGAGCATGCGGCGCCAGACGATGCGGCGGCGCGGGCGATCCATGCTGGTTTCCAGCTCATCGGCCAGCGTGCCGAATTCCTCGTTGCGATACTGCTCGCGCTGCCAGGGCGCACCGGCGCGGCCCCAGGTGCCCGACATCTGGATCGAGGGATCATTCACGGCGGCGGCGGCGGACCAGTCATGCACGCCGCGGCTGGACTTGTCGCCGGACTGAATTTGGCCCCAGTTTTCCACCATCTGAAGCTCAACGTTCAGGCCGATGGCGCGCCAGCCTTCGACGTTGATCTGCGCCGTCGCGGTCTGGTTGGTGTAGTAGTTGTTGAGGCAGCGATAGGGGATGGCCTCGCCGCGATAGCCGGCCTCACGCAGCAGGCGGCGCGCCTCGGCTGGGTCGAATTTGGGCACCTCGATATCGGCAAGGAACATGTCGCCGTAGAATTCCCATTGCAGACCGCGCGGCACCGACGTGCGGCCGCCCCACAGCGCGGCGACGATCGCCTCGCGGTCGATGCTGTGGCTCATCGCCCGGCGGATCAGCGGGTTGGCCAGCACGGGGTGGGATTTGTTGAAGACCAGGTAACGGGTGTTGTTGATCGGGCCACCCGCAACCTCGAAGCGCGGATCGGCGGCGATGCGCGCGATCTGGTCGGGCGGGATGTCGGAGGCGAATTCGGCCTCACCGGAGACCAGCATGTTCACGCGGCTGGCCACTTCCGGCACTTCGGCGAAGCGCAGCCGGCGGATCGGCGGCCGGCCCTGCCAATGCTCGTCGAAGGCCTCAAGCGTCAGCATTTGGTCCGGCCGGTATTCCGCGATGCTGTAGGGGCCGGTGCCGACGGGCCTGCGCGCCCAATCCATCCAGGATGACGCAGCCTCGAAGGCGCGGCGGTTGGCGATGACGGCGGCGGTGCGCGCCATGCGGCCTTCCAGCACGATGTCCGGCACCTTGTTCACCAGGCGCACGCGGTGCGACCCCACAATCTCGATCCGCTCGAAGCCCGGAAACAGGCGGCGCGCGCCTTGCACCACGGCGGTCGGCACTTCGCGTGCGCCGCCACCCCACATGCGGTCGGTGCCGAATGAGAAGGCAACATCCTCCGCCGTGAAGGCATCGCCATTGTGGAAGCGCACGCCCTCGCGCAGCGTGAATTCCACGGTGCGGTCATCGATGCGTTCCCATGCCGTGGCGAGGCCGGGCTGCAACGACATGTCGCCAACCCAGTCGGTATCGACCAGCGGTTCCACATAGTTGCGGAAGATGCGCGTGCCGACATTGGATTGCTCGCGCAGCATCTCCAGCGTGTTGGAGGTGCTGATGTTCTGCACCGCGACCGTCACGGTCGGGCGGCTATCGGCCTGCGCGATAGCCGGCGCGGGCAGGGCCAGGCTTGCGGCGCCGAGCTTCAGCGCGGAACGACGAGACATCTTCATGGCTCAGGCCCCCCAGTTCTGGCGGCGGAAATCCATCACGAAGGACTTGGCCGGGCGCCAGGTGATGGTGCGGCGTTTTGCGGTGAAATTGGCGGTCTGGTGGATGACGTTTACCACCGGGTCCTCACGCTCCATGATCTGGAGCATGCGCGCCCAGATGGCCGCGCGGCGCGTGCGGTCCGTGCCGGACTCCAGCTGCGGGACCAGCGCCATGAACTCCGCATTCTTCCACATGCCGTTGCGGCTGAGCGAGCCGCGCGGGCCATAGGTGGTGGGAACGAAGGAGACGGGGTCGTTGAAGAACGATGTGACGGAGTGTTCGAACATGCCGCGGCCGGGACCGGCGGCCTGCACCTGGCCCCAATTCTCGACCATCTGCATTTCGACATTCAGCCCGGCCGCGCGCCACATCTCCATCATCACCTGGCCGGTGGAATTCTGGTTGGTGTAGTAGTTGTTGAGCATGCGATACGGGATCGGGTCGCCGCGGTAATTCGCCTCGCGCAGCAGGCGGCGGGCTTCCGCGACGTCGAAGCGCGGCACGGACCAGTCCGGTGCCATCATGCTTTCGAAGAACGGGAATTGCAGGCCGTTCGGCACTTCCGTGCGGCCTGCCCACAGGCTGTCCACGATCGCCTTGCGGTCCACCGCATGCGTCATGGCGCGGCGCACCAGCGGGTTCTCCAGCACGGGATGCGTCGTGTCGAAATGCGTGACGCGGTGGTTCATGATGACGCCGCCCACCACCTCGAAGCGCGGATCACGCTCGATGGTGGCGATCTGGTCGGGCGTGATGTCGCAGGCGAAGTCGTATTCGCCGGCGAACATGCCGTTGATGCGGGAGGCCAGCTCCGGCACTTCCAGGAAGCGGATCTGGCGGATCGGCGGGCGGCCGCCCCAGTAGTCGTCAAACGCCTCCAGCACCAGGCGGCTGTCCACCCGCCATTCGGCGACGCGGTAGGGGCCGGTGCCGATCGGCATCTGGAAGAAGGGGCTCCAGCCACCGGCGCGGGCGAAGGCCTCACCCGGCACGATGCTGCCGGCGCGGTGGGACAGTCGGCCTTCCAGCGTGACGTCGCCGGTGCGGTTCACCCAGCGCAGGCGACGCGGGCCGAGGATTTCCACCTTCTCGAAGCCCGGGAAGGTGCCGCGCGCACCGGCGGCCACTTCTGGCGGCGGGGCGGCGGGGCCGGCGAGACCCGGGCGGCCGAACATGCGTTCCGCGCTGAAAGTGAAGGCGACATGTTCCGCCGTCAACTTCGTGCCATCATGGAAACGCACATCTTCCCGCAGATCGAGCTCGATCGTGCGTTCATTGATGCGGCGCCAAGCGGTGGCGAGACCCGGACGCAGCGCGAGATTGCCGGTCCAGTCCGTATCGATCAGCGGTTCCTTGTACAGATTGTACCAGCGCGTGCCGACATTGCTGGCTTCCCGCAGGATATCCAGCGTGCCGTTGTTGCCGATCTTCTGCACCGCGATGGTGATGACGGGCCGCTGATCCGCCTGGGCGATGGCGAAGCGCGGCAGGGTGGCCGCGGCCGCGCCGATGGGTGCGGCGGCGAGCAGGCTGCGACGGTTGAGCATGGATCAGATTCCCCAGTTGCCAGCGCGGAAATCCATCGCGAAGGCAGGGCTCGCCTTCCAGCGGATGTCGCGGCGCTTGGCGGTGAAGGTCGCGTTCTGATGGATGACGGTGAAGGCGGGATCCTCGCGCTCTGCGATCTCCAGCATCCGGCGGAATACGGCGCGCCGGCGGGCGCGGTCGGTACTGGTTTCCAGCTCGACCGACAGGCGGTTCAGTTCCTCATTCGTCCATTCGCCGACCTGCTGCTGCTGGCCGTTCGGGCCGTGCTGGTTGACGATGGAGGAAACCGGATCGTTGAAGGGCGCGCTATTCGACCAGTCGCGAATGGCGCGCGGGCTGGAGCGGTCGAAGATCTGCGCCCAGTTCTCCTTCATCTCGATCTGCACGTTCAGCCCGACCGAACGCCACATCTCCACCAGCACCTGCGCCGTGGCGGTCTGGTTGGTGTAGTAGTTGTTCAGCAGGCGATAGGGGATGGGCTCCCCGCGATAGCCGGCCTCGCGCAGCAGGCGGCGCGCTTCCGCCGGATCATAAGCCGGCACCGACCAGTCCGAGTGAAACATCTCGCCGTAATAGTCCCACTGCAGGCCCTTCGGCACGACGGTGCGACCGGCCCAGAGGCTGTCGACGATGGCCTGGCGGTCCATCGAATGGGTGATGGCGCGGCGGACCCGCGGGTCACGCAGCTGCGGATGGTTCTTGTCGAACACAGTCAGCCGGTGGTTCAGGATGGTGCCGCCCTGCACTTCGAAAGCACGGTTGCGCTCGACGGCCTCGATCTGGTCCGGCGGCAGGTCGCAGGCGAATTGGTATTCACCGGAGAGCAGGCCGTTGATGCGGGAGGACACCTCCGGCACCTCGAGGAAGCGGATCTGCCGCAGTGGTGGGCGGCCGCCCCAATAGGCGTCATGCGCCACCAGGGTGAGCGACACGTCCGGGCGGAACTCCGCAACCATGTAGGGACCGGTGGTCACCGGCTTGCGCGCCCATTCGAGCCAGCTGCCGGCTGCCTCATAGGCGCGGCGATTCATGATGTCGCTGCCGTAGCGGGCGAGGCGGCCTTCCATCGTCACATCCGGCGTGCGGTTGACGAAGCGGACCGTGTACTTGTCCACCGCCTCGACCTTCTCCAGCGACGGCCAGTTGCGGCGGGCGACGGCGGAAACCTCGGGCGGCACTTCCTTGCCCTGCAGGTTGGCGCCGGGCACGCTGGCGAACAGCGTGACGCCCTGCGGCGCACCCTGGCCAGTGCCGAACATCCGTTCCGGCCCGAAGGTGAACACCACATCATCGGCGGTGAGTTCGTCGCCATTGTGGAAGCGCACGCCCTGGCGGAGCTTCAGTTCCACCGTGCGATCGTCGATCCGGCGCCACTCGGTCGCCAGCGCCGGCACGCTTCGCAGGTCACCGGTCCAGTCGCGCGCGATCAACCCTTCCCAGATCGACGAGAAGAACACGCGCTCCCCCACATTGGACTGCTCGCGCAGCACTTCGAGGGTGTTGCTGTTCACCACCTTCTGCACGGCGATGGTGATGGAGGGGCGGGTGTCGCCCTGCGCGATAGCGAAGCGCGGCAGCGCCAGCGTGGCGGGTGCGGCGAGAATCAAGCGGCGGGAGATCTGCATGGGAATTCTCCTTATTCGGCAGCGGCGGCGCGCAGGACGGGCGGCGCCGGACGGCGCTCCTCGAGGCCCTGCGGCGTGGCGCGGAAATGGGTGAGGGTGCGGTCGGCGTGGCGCATGCGCAGCGACAGTGCGCGCTGCGCGTAGTCCTTCACGCGGGCTGCGTAGTCCGGGTCCTCGGCGCGGTTCTCGAACTGGTTCGGGTCGCGCTTCAGGTCGAAGAACAGCGGCGGCAGGGCGGCGAAGTGGACGTATTTGTAGTCGGCATCCTGCACGACGCAGAGGCTGGAGCTGTCCATCGTCAGGCCCAGCGCGGTCTCCGGCTGGGAGTAGTGGATGTCGCGGAAGTCGTATTCGTAATGGTGCAGCTCGCGCCAATCGGCGGGCTTCTGTCCGGCCAGCACCGGCAGCAGCGAACGGCCGTCACAGGCGCGCGGCACCTGGCCGCCAAGCAGGTCGAGGATGGTCGGCATCACATCGACGCTTTCCGTCAGCGTGTCGTCGATGAAGCCGGCGCGTGCACCGGCGCCCTTCACCACCAACGGGATGCGGAAGCTCTGGTCGAAATAGCCGAGCTTGCCGAGCAGCCAATGGTCGCCCAGCTGCTCGCCATGGTCCGAGGTGAAGATGATCGTCGTGTCATCCCACTGCCCGGTCTGCTCGAGATAGGCGAAGACGCGGCCGAGCGCGTCATCGATCTCGGTCATCAAACCGCAGTAGCTGGCGCGCATCTGGCGGATGCTGGCCTCGTCCAGCCCGGCGCCGGCACCCTCGCCGCCGCGGAAGAAGCTCGCCTGGCCGATGGCGCGCAGATAGTGACGCAGCATCGGGTGCTGCTCGGCCTCCTCCTCCCAGCGCGGTGCGCGGATGGGGCCGGGCATGTCGGCCGGGTCGTACATGGTGTTGTACGGCGCCGGCGCGATGAAGGGCGGGTGCGGGCGGTAGTAGCCGAGATGCAGGAACCAGGGCTTGTCGCCCTTGCCCTTCAGATAGGTCAGCGCCTTTTCCGTGAAGAAGCTGGTGTCGGACAATTCGGACGGGATGCGCGACGGACGATTGGTCGCACCCGGCACGGCGTCCTCGCCTTCCGGCAGCCAGATATCCTCGCGCTTCGCCGGCAGCTCGTAGCCCTGGTGCGCGAGCCAGCCGAAATAGCCATCCATGCTCGGCTCAAACGCGCCAACGCTGCGAAAGCCGTCCATCAGGTCGCCGAGCGTGGTGAAGCGCGGATCCTTCGGGCCGGTGCTGCGCGGGTCCGGCGTGGTGGTGGTGTAGCCGATCAGCGCCGGGTCATAGCCGATCAGGCGAAGCTGCTTGCCGAGGTTGGTGTGGCGAGCATCCAGCGGCACCGTGTTCTGCACGGCGCGATGGTTCATCAGATACAGGCCGGTCAGCAGGCTGGCCCGCGCTGGGCCGCAGGGCACGGTGTTGGTGACATGGTTGCGGAACGTCACGCCCTCGCGGCACAGGCGATCCAGGTTCGGCGTGCGGAGAAAATCCGCGCCGAGGGCGGGCACGAAATCCGCCCGCCACTGATCCACCACGATGAGAAGAACGTTCTTCCGCTTTGCCATGCCGAGCCACTCCATTCGTTGGAGCGGGGCTTAACTGGCGAACCGCGACCGTCTTGTGACGGTGAGGCTTAGACTTCGTGACAGAAGGCGGGATCGTATTTGTCGCAGAAGGACTCTGCGGACATATCCCGCATGTCGTCCAGACCCTTCGCCAATTGCTCCCGCGTCCAATCCCACCAGGCGATGCGCTGCAGACTTTCGCGCACCGCTTCGCTGAACCGGAAGCGCAGGACCCGTGCCGGATTCCCGACCGCGACCGCGAAGGGTGGAATGTTCTTCGTCACCACCGCGCCGGCACCGATGGCAGCTCCCGTGCCGATGGAAACCCCCGGCAGCACGATGGCGCCGTGGCCGAGCCACACGTCATGCCCCAGCGTCACATGCGCGCCGCGCCGCCAATCGAAGAACCCGGCTTCATCTGCGCCGAGGCCATAGGCGCTTGCCCGGTAGGTGAAGTGGTTCAGCGCCACGCGATCCAGCGGATGGTTGCCGGGGTTGATGCGCGTGTGGCTGGCGATGGAGCAGAACTTGCCGATCGTCGCGTAGATGATCTGGCTGTCATGCACGACGTAGGAATAGTCGCCGAAGTCCGTCTCCGCGATGGAGGTGCGGGCGCCGACCTCGGTGTAGATGCCGAAGCGCGTGTCGCGCACGCTGGCGGTGGGGTCGATGCAGGGTTCCAGGCCCAAGGTCTTCCTGGCCGTGGCGGGGTCTCGATACAGGGTCATGCGGGTCCATCCTGGGATGCCGGCGGCCATAGCCCGTGTCGTGTTGCGCAGGCTTGATACTTTGATGACCATGTCACGACGCGGCAGGGGCGCGCGCCGGATCACGCGCCTCGGCAGGCGGAATTGTTATGCTATACAACAATTCATGCCGCACCCCGTTGCCAGGCGATCCCGCCGCAATACATGGCATGTCAGGACCAAGGAGACCCCCGATGCGAACCCAGGTCGGCATCATCGGCGCAGGCCCCGCGGGGCTGCTGCTGTCTCACCTGCTGCATCTGGCCGGTATCGACAGCGTGGTGCTGGAGACCCGGTCCCGCGCCTATGTCGAGGAACGGGTCCGCGCCGGGCTGCTGGAACAGGGCAGCGTCGATACGCTGACCGAGGCCGGCGTCGGCGACCGCCTGCACCGCCAGGGCCTGGCGCATCACGGCATCGAACTGCGCTTCGACGGCGCCGGCCACCGCATTCCGCTGACCGACCTCACCGGCAAGGTGGTGACCATCTATGGGCAACAGGAGGTGGTGAAGGACCTGATCGCCGCCCGCCTGGCCGCCGGCACCCATTCCGGCAACCCGGCGATCCTGTTCGAGGTCTCGGACGTCGCGGTGCATGACGTGACCACCGACAGTCCGCGCATCAGCTTCACCCATGCAGGCCAGGCGCAGGTGCTGGATTGCGCCTTCATCGGCGGCTGCGACGGCTTCCACGGCATCTGCCGCGGCGCCATCCCAGAGGAGATCATCCGGATCTACGACCGCATCTACCCTTTCGCCTGGCTCGGCATCCTGGCGCATAGCAGGCCGGTGTCGGAGGAACTGATCTACGCCCGCCACCGGGAGGGTTTCGCGCTGGCCACCATGCGGAGCGAGACGGTCAGCCGGCTGTATCTGCAATGCGCGCCGGATGAAGACCTCGCCTTGTGGCCGGATGACCGCATCTGGGAAGAGCTCCACAGGCGCCTGGGCTGCGGCGATGAGTTGCAGGAAGGCCCGATCTTCCAGAAGGGCGTCACCGCCATGCGGAGCTATGTGGTGGAGCCGATGCGCCATGGCCGGCTGTTCCTGGCCGGCGATGCCGCTCACATCGTGCCGCCCACCGGCGCCAAGGGCATGAACCTGGCCATCGCCGATATCCGCGTGCTGGCGCGCGGGCTGGAGCTATTTTTCGCGAAGAATGACCCGACCCTGCTGGAGCAATACTCGAAAATCTGCCTGCGCCGCATCTGGAAGGGCCAGCGCTTTTCCTGGTGGATGACCTCCATGCTGCACCGCTTCGACGGCGCCGAACCCTTTGAGCACCGTGTCCAGGTGGCAGAGCTGGACTACGTCTCCACCAGCCGCGCCGCGATGACGACGCTGGCTGAGAATTATGTCGGCCTGCCCTACGAGGTGTAGCTACTTCAGCATCCGCACCGCCACCTGCTGGTCCGACGGCACCAAGCCGACATACTCATAGGCGCGTCCGTTTGTGGTGAATTCGCGGAAGGCGCGGAACTCATGCTGCTGCCAGCCCGGGTAGTTGAGGTACTCGTCGAACACCAGGATGGTGCCCGGGCCGATGCGGTCCCGCAGCTGCGTCAGCACCGTCTGGGTCGAGGAATACAGGTCGCAATCCACATGCACCAGCGCCGCCGCGCCGGTGTGGCGGTCGAGGAAGCCGGGCAGGGTGCGGTCGAACCAGCCGACCACCAGCTCCACGCCCGGCCGGACCTCGGGCGGCCCGGGCAGGGCGAAGGCGCCGGGGCCGAAGCCGGGGCGCCAGCCCTCGGGCAGGCCTTCGAAGGAATCGAAGCCATGAATCGGCCGGCCGGGCAGGATTTCCGCCATCAGGTTGATGGTGCGGCCGGCAAAGACGCCGAATTCCAGCACCAGCCCCTCCGCCGGGGCCAGGCTGGCGGCATGGCACAGCAGCGCATCCTTATCCGCAAATCGCGGCACATCGACCATATGCGCCTGGGCATATTCCGCGGAGGACAGCGCGGCAGCCAGGCCCTGCACCTGGTCGATATCAAAGATCCGGCCAGGATCGCCGAGCGAGGCGGCCTGCGGCGCCATGGTGCGGTCCATCTCCGTGTTCCTTCGCGTCGGATCGTCCTGCGCCGGGGCGCCTGCATGGGCCGGTCAGGCGCCGCGCAGGCGTATCGTCATCTCCAGCCGCGTGCCGGTTTCGTCGGAGGACCAATGCACGGCGGAGCCGAGCTGGCGACCAAAATTCTCGATCATCCGCATGCCGGTGCCGTGCTTCGGCCGCGGCACCGGCAGGCCATGCCCGTCGTCCCACAGCCGCAGCAGCGCACGCTGCGTCGGGTGGGCCGCCAGGGCCAGGCCGATGCGGCCGATCCCGTCGCCGAAGGCATGCTTCAAGCTGTTGGTGATGAATTCATTCACCGCGAGGCCCAGTGGCGCCGCCTGGTCGGGCGAGACCAGCAGACCCCGTTCCACCTCCAGCGCCAATTGCACCCGGGTGGTTCCACCCTCGTGGAAACTCAGCAGGCCGGCGCTGAGCTGCGCCAGGTATTCACCGAGATCGAGCTCATCCACCTTGCCGGACAGATGCAGCTTGTCATGCAGCAGGCGCAGCGCCTCGATCCGCCGGGCGACGCCACGCATGGCGGCGCGGCTTTCCGGCATGCGGAGCTGGCGCGACTGCAGGTCGAGGATGGCGACGATGACCTGCAGGTTGTTCTTTACCCGGTGCTGCAATTCGCGCAGCAGCCTTTCATTGTCATCGGCCTTGCGCCGAAGCAGCGCATTGGCGCGCAGGCGCCCGACGGCGGAGGCCAGCAGATTGGCATAGCTTCGCAGGCAAGCCAGGTCCTGCTCGCCGAAGGATCGTGGCTGGCGGCTGTCCGCCTGCAGCACGCCGAAGGGCGCGGCGCCATCCACGCCGAGGATGACGGCGCAGGCGCTGGACCGGCAGCCGTGGTCGCGGACGAAATCCGGCACCGCGAAGCGCGTCTCCTGCTCCAGGTCGGGGGAGACCGCCGCCGTCCCGTTCCCCAGGGCCAGCCCTTCCAGGCCGCTTGCGGCATCGGTGGTGATCACGCCCACCACATCCGGCTGCCAGCCGATGCCGGCGCGCACCATCAATTGGCCGCCCTCGGCCGCGGGCGTGACCACCCGCGCCAGTTCCGTGCCCAGTGCCGCCGCCGTCAGCCGGCAGGCCTCATGCAGGATGCGGTCCAGATCCTCGGACCGCAGCGCGTATTCCCCGAAGCGGGCCAGCGCGGCCTGTTGTGCGACCCAGTCCTTTGGGTCTGTGCTGGTCGTACCGGACATGCCAGGCAGAAGCATCCGGCCGGGCCTGCGGTTGCCTCGGCCACTGGCTCAGAATTTCGTCATCCGCACGCATGAAACCCGCCGCCGGGCAGGGGGACGGGGTCCAGTATGCCCAGCACCGCGAAGCCATCGCCCCGCGGCGCCAGGACCAGCGCCCCGTCCTCGGGAAAGGCGCGACCGCCGACCTCGTCGCCCACCACCATGATGGCCGGCGTGCGGTGGCCGACCAGGACCCGGTTGGTGCCGGGCGGCACCGGGGCGGAGAACAGGCGGCGATGTTCCGCCAGCACCCAGCGGAGGCGGCCGCCGGCATAGTCATCCGCCAGCAGGCTGTCCGTGACCTCCGCCTCGCCAAAGGCCAGTTCCGCTGTATCCCGCGCCCGGAACACCGGCCCAGCCAGCACCGGCCGCGCCACTGGTATGCCGAGTTCCGTGAGGCGCGGCCCGATGCGTGCCGCCTGCGCGCGCCCCTCGGGCGAGAGGTTGCGCTGGCCCAGGCGGTCGCCGAGGCGGTAGCTGCGGTCGCAATTCTCGCCGCGCGTATCGGCGTGGCGGAAGAACATCACCAGCCCGCCCTGGCGCAACAAAGCACCAGCTGGGCGCCGTCGGTGGTCTCGGCCGTATGAGGCACCAGCCGGGGCTGGGCGGCGGCCGGGCAAGCGGTCAGCAGGAAAAGAAGAAGGGTGCGGCGGTCAGGCGGCAAGGATGCCCTCCACCACCTCCTGCACCTCCAGCGCCTCCCGCAGCGTGGCCAGGTCCTGGGGTTCGCCGCGGGTCAGAGCGGCGAGCTTCGAAAGCTGGCCGCGCAGCACCATCGGGCGCATCTTCTCGTTGGGCAGCGCGTCCGGCGCGGGGCGGAAGCTGCCATCGGCCTCCAGCCGTTCGGCCAGGGACCAGTCGCGCAGGCGGATGCTGCCGGCCTCAGCCTCCAGCCGCCATTCATTGCTTTCGTCACGGTCGGTGCCGCCGACCTGGCCGGAGAGCGTCACCGGCGTGTCGCCGGCCAGCAACCGGGCCTGCACCGCAATCTCCGCCCCGTCGCCCGGCGGGAAATCCGCCGATCGCTCCAGCAGCACCAGCTTGCCGAGTTGCCGGCGCGTCAGGAACAGGAAGTGGGACAGCACCTCCCGCGTGAAGCCGCCCTCCGCGCGTTTTGCCAGCCAGCCCGCGGCGGCGTGCTGCCAGCCGCGCGGCCAGGTGGCGAATTCGGCGCGGATGGTCAGCGCGCGCGGCGCGCCGAGATCGACCCGCCAGGCGCGCAGCTGCGCCACGGCGGGGGAGGAGGCCATGGGGAAGTTCACGGCCGCGCGCGCTCGGCTCGCCTCCGCCGCATCCACGAAGCTGCGCGCCGCGACGAGGTCCGCGGCCAGCGGCTTTTCCAGGAAGGCGGCCTTGCCCGCGGCGAAGGCGGCATCCGCATGTTCCAGGTGGGAGCTGGGTGGAGAGGCGATATACAGCGCATCGCAGGCCGCGATCACCGCCGCCGGGCTGTCCAGCATCGGCAGGCCGGGTGCGATAGTAGCGAGCCGCGCGGCGGCCTCCGGGCTGGGGTCCCACACCGCCACGGGCCGGATTTCCGCCGCGTCATGCGCCAGCGCCGCGCGCAGCAGGCGTTCCCCCATGATGCCGAAGCCGACGATGCCCAATGCGACGGTCATGTGGATATCCCCTTTGAACTGGACTGGGGGTTTAACCCCTGTCCGCATCCCGTCCAGCCCGCAACGCCAACACCAGAAGGGACACCACCGCCAGCAAGCCGCAGAAGACGTAATAGGGCAGGGTCCAGCTGCCGGTGCTGGTGACGGCCCAGGCGAAGGCGCTGGGCGCGATCAGGTAGCCCAGGAAACACAGCATGATGGCGCCTGAGGACGCTTCCGCCACCCGGTCCGGCGGCGCCACGCGGGCAACCTCGGCCAGGAATATCCCGTTCCAGCTTGCCGCGCTGAAGCCGGCACCGATCGCGAGCGTGAGCGCCAGCGCCCAATGCGCCCCCGGCCCGAAGCCGACCCACAGCGCCGACAGCGCCGCCGCTACCAGCCCATGCACCGCGAGGCTGCGCGTGGCATCGCCGATGCGATCCGCCGCCCAGCCGAGCGCCAGCCGCCCAACCACGCCGGCCAGTTGCATCGCGGCGAACAGGCTGCCAGCGCTGGTCAGGGTGAAGCCGTGCTCCTGCACCAGCCAGGTGACGGTGAAGGCGAACAGGCTGCCCTGCAGGGCAGCGAAGGCGAAGGCCTGCAGCGTCAGCGGCGGCAGCACGCGGTGCATCCGCAACGCATTGACCGGCGCGGCGAGCTGGCGGGGGGAGAAGGCGCCGCGCAACGGCCGCTGCGGGTCCCGCTCCGCATCCAGTTGCGGGCGCAGCGGCTGGATCAGCACGGTGCAGACCAGCGCCACGCCGATACCCACCAGCAGCGCCACCTGCCAGCCATAGGCGGCGGCGATCGGCGCGGCGATCAGCCCGGCCAACGCCCCACCGGCCGGCGCCCCGGCCTGCTTGATGGAAAAGATCAGCACCCGGTGCCGCGGCGGCGCCGTGGCCTGCAGGATGCGGCTGCCGGCGGGGCCGGCCGGGCCGTAGCCGATGCCCATCAGCAGCGCCGCGACCGGCAGCAGCCAGATGATGCCCGCCGCGGCCGTGAGCAGAGCCAGGCTGCTCAGCAGCGCGCCCACCTGCAGCATCCGCAGCGGCCCGAAGCGGGCCACCAGCGGCGTGCCGAACAGCAGGAACAGGATGGCGCCGAAAATGTTGATGCTGGAGAAATTGCCCACCGTCTCCGGCCGCAGCCCCAGATCCGCCGTCATCAGCGGCGCCACCACGGGCACCGCCTGGCTCAGGAAGGTGCCGACGGTCTGCATCAGCAGTGTGGCGGACAGCGCGGCAACCCAAGGCTTGAGCATCAGGCCGATTCAGCCCCCCTCTGGCCTGCCCTCCCGGTTACCGCCTCAGCCGCAGGTCGAGCCCCTTGGCCTTCCAGCGGGATTCGATGGTGTCGAGGTCGATCAGCCCGGCGGGCCGGGCGCGGGAAGGTTGGTCGCGCAGCCCCGGCGCGCGTTCCCGCAGCCACACGCCATACAGCCGGCGCAGCTCCACCAGCGGCAGCGGGTGGTCATCAACGCGCAGCGACAGGTCGGGGAAATCCTCCGTCGTGGTCAGCACCAGGGCCGCGGATTGCCTCCCGCGGCGGTCGCCGCCCGCAGCCTCCCCGGCATCGAGCGCCGCAAGAAGGCGCTCGGCCAGCTTCAGTTCGGGGTTGGTGACGAAGGCGGCATAGGTATCGGCCAGCACCGCCGGGCCAGCCAGCATGTTGCCGGCAAAGGAGACATGGGCGGAGGTGACGTCGCCACACCACTCCACGCAATTCCCGCCGGTATAGGCGGCGCTGCGGCCATGCCGGTCCACCGCATGGATCTGCCGCAGCCCGCGCCCCTCATCCCCCACCAGCGCGCTTTCGATCGCGGTCGCCGGCGACAGGCCGCGCGCCAGACCGTCCAGTACCACCGGGCCGAGGTAGCGGTTGGTCATGGATTGGGTCGAGACGGCGCCGACGCCGGACCGCACGAAGGGGCAGGAAGCCCCGACTGCGAAGTTGCAGGTGGTCACGGCCACGGCGAAGGCGCCGGTCTCCGGATCGTGGGCGACGATGGACCAGGTCATGGCGGGCATCCAAGCTGAGAGGCAGACCACACTACATGCCCTTCCGCGATTGCGCGCCAGCCCATGGTGGGTCATTTTGGCTGCAACGTCTCATGGGAGGAATGAAACATGTCGACCAAGCTGTTGCGCCGCCACGTTCTTGCGGGTGTCGGGGCGGGATTGGGGCTGCTCGCCGCGCCCCCGATCGCGCGCGCCCAGGCCGGCTGGCCGGACCGGCCGATCCGCCTGATGGTCCCCTTCGGCGCCGGCGGAGCGATCGACACGCTGTCCCGCACCGTGGCATCGAAATTCGCGGAAGTGACCGGCGGCCAGACCCTGGTGGTGGAAAACCGCCCCGGCGCCGGCGGGACCATCTGCGGCGCCGCCGTGGCGCGGGAACGGCCGGATGGGCTGACGCTGATGATGGCCGATGTCGGCGCCAACGCCATCGGCAAGGAACTGATCCCGAGCCTGCCCTACGACCCGCCGACCGCCTTCACCCCGATCATCCACCTGGTGAACCTGCCGGCAGTGCTGATGGCGCACCCCTCCGTCACCGCCACGACCATCCAGCAGGTGATCGACCAGGCGAAGGCACGGCCGGATGGCTTCACCTATTCCTCGGCCGGCAATGGCAATGGCAGCCACCTGTTCATGGCGCTGTTCCTGAAGGAAGCCGGCATCCGCATGGTGCATGTGCCCTATCGCTCGGGTGCGGAGATGGTGACATCGCTGATGCGCGGCGATGCGCAGTTCGGCTTCCCCACCGTGTCCTCCGGCATCGGGCAGATCCGCGCCGGCAATGCGCGGGCGATTGCGGTGGGCAATGCCGCGGGCACGCCGCTGCTGCCGGATGCCCCCGCCATCTCCACGGTGCTGCCGGGCTTCGAGGTTGCGGTCTGGCACGGCATCGTGGCGCCGGCGGGCATGGATGCCGGGCTGGCGCGCGAGATCAACCAGGTGTTCGGCCGCATCGCCGCCATGCCGGACATCAAGCAGCGCATCTTCGACGCACAGGCCGGCACGGTGGTGGGTGGCTCGCCGCAGGATTTCGCCGGCCATATCGCGCGGGAGGTGGCGCGGTGGACGCCGATCATCCGCGAGGGCGGCATCACCACCGGCTGAACGGCCGCGCCGCTGGTGCGGAAGGTTTATCCCTTCCGCGCCAGCAGCACGAAAGCCAGCGAATCCTCCGGCCCCGCGCGGCGGCCGAGGCGGCGGGCGGCCTCGATGAATTCGGGGTCTTCCTCCAGCGCCGCGAGGCCGGGCGCGGCGCCGGGCAGGGACCAGCCGGCGGACAGGAAGCAGCCATCGCTGCGCGTCACCACCAGCCCGGCCGCACGCAGCATCCCCGTGACCTCCGCCAGCGTGAAGCCCAGCGGCGCCACCTCCGCCCCCAGGCGGCGCCGCGCGCGCAGCGCCAGGCTGTCGCGGTTCATGGCGGACAGCATCAGGCGACCGCCCTGTGCCAGCACGCGAGCGGCCTCGGCCAGGGCGGCGGCGGGGTCGGCCAGCATCTCCAGGCTGTCCAGCAGCAGGGCCGTGTCGAAGCTGGCATCGGGGAAGCTCAGCCGGGCGGCGTCCATCCGGGCGAAGTCGAAGCGCGGATCGCCACCATGGCGGATCGCGGCCGCATCCAGCGCGGCCTGCGACAGGTCGATGCCGGTGATGCGCGCCGCACCCGGCAGCAACCCGCCGAGGCGGCCGGCACCGCAGGCGATATCCATCACCGCGTCCGCCCGCGCCTCCCCCAGATACTCCGCTACCAGCCGGTCCAGCTCCGCCTGGAAGGCTGCCTCCCGCGCCGGGCCGGGGGTGCCGCCGGGCAGCAGCCAGGGGCGCGGCGGGACTTCGCTGCGGCGGGGCGGCGTGCGGGGCGGGCGCGGCGGGGCAGGGGGGATGGGGGTGGGCAGGGGGCGGGGCGCCAGGGCCTCGGCAACCATGGGCGCGGGTTCGGGCGCGGGCTCCGGCTCCGGGGGCAGGGCCTGGCGGTTCACCTCGAAGGCGCGGACATGGTCCGTCTCGGTCAGGTCCGGTAATTCCGGACTCGCGGCGGGGGCGAAGACGACGAAGACCGGATTGGCAAAGACCGGCACGGCACTTCGCGCCAGATCGTCGAGGAAGGCGCGGGGGATGCGGTCCAGCTCCCCCTTATGCGCCACCACCCAGGCGAAATCGGCGGGCGCGCGGCCTGCGGCGGCGGTGAAGGGCTCGGCGCGGGGAATCGCCCAGCGGAACGGGTCGGGCGCCACCACGCGGTCCGCCGGCGCCAGGCGGCCGCGCAGGAACTGGGCCGTCTCGGCCCAGGCGGTGTCGTCATGCGGGAAGGACATGCGGTCTGGGGCGCCTGCTGCGATGCGGGGGCAGTTAAGCGGGCCGCTTCAAGCGGGGCAACCGAGCTGGTCGGCGAGCGCCGGAAAACTCGGTGCCACGAAGTCCCAATCCTGCTCCGCCGCCAGGTCCTTCACCTGCTCCGGCCCGTATTCCGTGGGCCGGGCGATTAAGGCAGTGCGGAAGCCGCAACGCCTTGCCGCGGCCAGGTCGCCATTATGGGCGGCCACCAGCATGCAGGCCTCCGGCGCCAGGCCGAGGATGTCCGCAGTCCGCAGATAGGCCTCCGGGTTCGGCTTGTAGGCCTGGGAGGCTTCGGCGCCGAGGATCGTGTCCCAGGGCAGTCCGGCCCGCTTCGCCATGTTCAGCAGCAGCGCGATATTGCCGTTCGACAGCGGCGCGATGATGAATCGGGTCTTCAGCCGGTGCAGCCCCGCCACGCTGTCCGGCCAGGGGTCCAGCCGGTGCCAGAGGCGGTTCAGCCCATCCAGCTCCGCCTCCCCCAGGCTGGCCGGATCAAGCCCGTGATCGCGCAGCACGCCCTCCAGGTTTTCACGGTGCAGGATGTCGAGCTTGGTGAAGGGCCGCGCGCCTTTCCGCACCGCCTCCATCGCCGGCTGGTAGCGCCGGCGCCAGGCATCTGCGAAGGCGGCGCCATCCAGGCCCGGCAGGTGCCGCGCCAGGAAGGGCGCGGCGTCCCGCGCGATGGAGGACCGCCAATCCACCACCGTGCCGAACACGTCGAACAGCAAAGCCTGGATGGGCGCCATCACTCGGCGGCCTTCGGCAGGTTGCCGGCTTCCTGCGCCCATTTTTTGTCGAACTCCCAGACATCCGGGAAGCCCATCAGCTCGCACATCTTCGCAAAGCTGTAGGCGTCGTTGACGCCCATGTTGTTGGAATGGCCATCGGCCTTGAGCTGGCCATAGGCCTTCTGCAGCGCCGCCGCGACGGTCAGGAAGCCCACCGCCGGGTAGATCGCGATGCGGTAGCCCATGGCGTGCAGCCGGTCCGCCGGCACGATCGGGGTGCGGCCACCCTCGACCATGTTGGCAAACAGCGGCTTCTTGATCTGCCGGCCGACCTCGGCCATTTCGGCCTCGCTCTCCGGGCTCTCGATGAAGATCACGTCGGCGCCGGCCTCGGCGAACATCTTGCCGCGGCGGATCGCCTCATCCAGCCCGAGGCTGGTGCGGCTGTCCGTGCGGGCGATGATGAGGAAGTCCTCGCTGCGGCGGGTCTCGGCGGCGACGCGGATCTTCAGCGCCATCTCCTCGGCCGGGATCACCTTGCGGCCCGGCGTGTGGCCGCACTTCTTCGGCACTTCCTGGTCTTCCATTTGGATGGCGGTGACGCCCGCATCCTCATAGCCGCGCACCGTGTGGCGCACATTCAGCAGGCCGCCATAGCCGGTATCGGCATCCGCGATCACCGGCGTGGTGCAGCCGCGGGCGATGGTGCGCATGCGACCCACCATGTCCGTATAGGTCGCGATCCCCGCATCCGGCAGGCCGAGATGGGAGGCGGTGACGCCGAAGCCGGTCGCGTACAGCGCCTTGAACCCCATGCCATCCGCCACCTTGGCGGAGATCATGTCGAACACCCCGGGGGCGAGGACGAATTCATCGGCGGCGAGCGCCTGGCGGAGGGAGGGGTGCGGCATGGTCTGGTCCTTCAGGCTTCGGTCAGCAGGAACGGCACATTGGCACGTTCCGCGATGCCGCGGATCTGCGCCTCCAGCGCCGGCGGGATCGGAATGCCATGGGCGCTGCGCTCGGCATGTTCCGCACGTTCCGGGTCGCCGGGCACCAGCACCGGCTGAGCGGGGTCGGCCGGAGGCGTGGCGCGCAGCACATCCACCGCCTGGTCCAGATCCTGCTCGAAATCCCCCTCGGGCCGGAACGCGGTGGGGTCGATCGCCAGCATGAAGTGGCCGATATCGTCCGGATCCTCCGGCCGCTGCGTCTTCACCCGGATCGGGGAGAAGGAGGCACCGGACAGCGTGGCGCCCAGGATATGCGCCATCAGCGCCAGGCCGTAGCCCTTGTGGCTGGCCATGTCCGGCGTGCCGCCGACCGGCGAGAGGCCACCCTCCGGCTTTTCGAACACCTGCGCCACGGCGGCGGCGCCATCGGTGACCGGATTGCCGGCGCCGTCCATCACCCAGCCGGCCGGGATCGGCTTGTTGCGCAGCGCCCGGGCGCGCACCTTGTTGGCTGCCGCCGTGGTGGTCGCCATGTCCAGCACCACCGGCGGCTGGCGCTGGCCGGGGGCGGCGAAGGCGATGGGGTTGGTGCCGAGCACCGGCACGGCGCCATGCGTCGGCACCATTGCCATGGTGCGCGTGCCGCTGGTGACCAGGCCGATGCAGCCGGATTTCGCCGCCAGCTTCACATACCAGCCGGCGGCGCCGAAATGGTGGCTGTTGCGGACGGCGACGGCCCCGATGCCATGCTGCTTCGCGCGCTGGATCGCCAGCCGCATCGCATAGCCCGCCGCCGGATGGCCGAGCCCCGCGCCGCCATCCACCACCGCCACGGCGCCGGTTTCGCTCTGGATACGCGGCCGGGCGTTCAGCTTGACCTGGCCGACATGGCGCATGCCCTCATAGCTGGCCAGCATCCCGATGCCGTGGCTGTCCACGCCGGCGAGGTCGGTATCCAGCATCACCTCCGCGGTTTCCGCGGCCAGATCCCCCGGCATGCCCCAGGCCTCCAGGATGGCCAGGATCTGCGCCCGCACGCTGTCCGCACTTGCCCGCATGTCTTCGTCGTTTCCACATTGCCCGTTTCGCAAGGGGTGCACCGGGGCGGGCCGGGCGTCAATCACGGGTCAGGCCAGGAGCCGAAAATTGCATTAGAATCAATGTGATTGTGCCGGTGCCATGGGCACTGTTAGCGTCCGCGAGCCAGGTAGCGGACTCCCCCCTCGGAACGACAGCGGAGGTACCCGACATGTCCGGACGCCATTCCACCGAAGCGGCGCGAGAGCCGGAAACCCCCATCACGCCTCGGCGCGTCGAATATTCTGCGCCTCGGCTCGTCGAACCTGCCACGCCTCAACACGTCGAACCTGCTGCGCCCAGGCGCCGGGATCCCTTCGCCCATGGCGAATTGCCGCAACGCCCGAACTACCTTCCCGAGGAAGCCGAGGCGGTGGGCAGCCGGTCCGAGATCTGGGCGACCCTGAAGGGGCTGGCGCTTGCGGCCGCGGCGATTCTTTTTGCCGGCTGGCTGCTCACCGCCAGCTGATCGGCGCGTTGACCCTGTCGCCGGGTATTGCCCCGGAAGGAGCCAGGCGATGACCGACCAGCCCTATCCCCTCGATGTGAAGCGCGCCGCGCCGGGGCTGCCGCCGTCGCGCCCCGACCCCTTCACCCCGCGTGAGGCAATGCCGCCCTCGCGCCCGATCTCCAAGGCCGAGGAAGGCGCACGAAGCGGAGAAGGTCTGGCCGCCATCGGCTCCGGCCTGCTGGTGCTGGCGCTGGCGGCGTTGCTGTCCTGGGTCCTGTACCTGGCCCTTGCCTGACCGCTCGCGCCGCGATGTCCGGTGCCGTCCTGCGGGTGCTGAAGAACTCGGTTAAGCATTGCTGCGAAACAACTGAAACCAACGCGGTGTTTGCAACCCAGCCCCTGCTTCGGTATTCCAGATCCATGCAGATCGAACGCCGGCCGCTCCTCGCCGCAGCCCTCGCCCTGGTCGCAGCCCCGGCATCAGCCCAGCGCGCCCAGCCCGTGAACCTGCCAGTCGCCGCGCCGGCCTCTGCGTCACCCGGCTCCGCGCCCCTGCCGGCGCCCGGCCTTGCGCCGTTGCCGGCGACGGATGCATTGCTTCGCCTGATCGACCGCCTGCTGCGGCTGGAGGAGGACGGGCTGGACCCGCGCCACTACGGCATTCCGGACAGCGCCCTGGCGGCCAGCGACCCGACCGGCTACCGGGCGGCGCTGCATGCGGCCTCCGCCGCGGCGATGTCGGACCTCCTGCTGGGTCGCGTGCGCAGCCTGCCGGACCGGTCGGATATCCGGCGGGACCACTTCGCCGTTGGCCTCCAGGCTTGGCTGACGGAGCTGGCCACCACGCCGGACCCGGCCGCGCTGATCGAACGCGCCGCGCTGCGGCCGCAGGGGGCCGCGGTGTTGAAGGCGGAGCTGGCGCGCCAGCGGCAGATCGCCGCCACGCCCTTCACGCAGATCCCCGGTGACGCCACCATCGACCCGGGCATGGTCGATCCCGTGCGCGTGCCGCTGCTCCGCGCCCGCATCGCGGTGGAGGACCCGGTGCTGGCCGCCGCGCCGGATTCCGGCGCCCTGTATGATTCGGTGCTGGAGGAGGCGGTGCGCCGCTGGCAGGGCGACAACGGGCTGCAGGTGGATGGCCGCGTCGGTCGCATCAGCCTAGGCCTGCTGAACCGGCCGCTGACCGCGCGGGTGGACCAGCTGCGCGTGGCGCTCGACATGCGCCGCGCCGCCGCACCGCCGCCGCTGGGGCGCCGGGTGGAGGTCAATGTCCCCGACTACCGCCTCCAGGTGATGGAGGGGGAGCGGGAGGTGCTGTCCATGGCCGTGATCGTCGGCCGCCCGGACCGCGCCACGCCGATGATGGCCGTGCGGCTGACCGCCATCCAGTTCAACCCGCCCTGGGGCGTGCCGGAGCGCAATGCGCGGGAGGATCTGCTGCCGCGTTTCCGCCGCGACCCGCAGGCCATGATGGAACGCGGCTTCCGCGTCTTCACCATCGTCGGCGGCGAACGCATGGAGATCGACCCGCGCACCATCGACTGGTCCAGCATCAACGGTCGCCGCTTCCCCTATTTCGTGCGGCAGGATGCGGGCGATTCCTCGGCGCTCGGCAGGCTGAAGTTCATCATGCCGAACACTGAGGACATCTTCCTGCACGACACGCCGGATCGCCACCTGTTCCGCCGCCCGGACCGCGCCTTCTCCTCCGGCTGCATCCGCCTGGCGGAGCCGAACGCGCTGATGGCGGTACTGCTGGAGGGCACGAATGGCTGGAACCTCGCGCGTGCCGAACGCGCGCTGGACAGCCGCTCGACCAGCGCGGTGTCGCTCGGCCGCAGCCTGCCGCTGCGGCTGCACTACAACACGGTGGTGGTGGAAGCCGGTGGCCGCGTGCGGATCCGCCCCGATATCTACCGCCTGGATGCCGCCTATGCGCGCGCCATGGCGGCCGCGCCAAGGCCGCTGGTGGCGGGGCTGGCGCGCCAGTGATGGGGAAGCCCTTCGGCCATGGCGGGCTGTGGTCCGGCGCCTGCCCCTGTTGCGGGCCGGAAGCGTTGGTCCCGGTGGAGGCCGTGCCGCGGCGCGGGGTGCTGGCGGCGGTGCTGGCCGGGGTCGGCGTCGTCGCCTCCGGGCCGGTGCTGGCGCAGGGTGCCACGCGCAGCCTGCGGGTTCGCCGGCAGGTGACGCTTGACAGCTTCTCCGGCGTCTATTTCCGCGATGGCCGCTATGACCGGGAAGCTCTGCGCCGCCTGGACTATGTGTTCCGGGACCTGTCGCGCGCCGAGACCACGCCGATGGACCCGCGGCTGTTCGATGTGATGTCCACCGTCGCCCGCCAGATGGACAGCGACGAGAGCTTTGAGGTGGTCAGCGGCTACCGCACGCCGGAGACCAATGCCGGCAATGCCAGCCGCAGCCGCCGCGTTTCCCGCGTTTCGCTGCACATGTCGGGCATGGCCGCCGACTGCCGCCTGCCGGGGCGCAATGCCGTGCAGCTCGCCCGGCTGGCCTCGGAGATGCGGCTGGGCGGCGTCGGTCTGTATTCGCGGGACGGCTTCGTGCACCTGGATTGCGGGCCGGTGCGTCGCTGGTAGAGCTTACGCGGCGATCGTCGCCGTCAGGGCCAGGCTGCCGTCACTGGCGCGCAGAAAGCCCTCGGTGATGTGCTCGGCCAGCGTGTCCACCGCCGGCACGCCGCGTGCCGCGGGCTGGCGCAGCAGCAGGATGCCCATATCCGGCAGGGGCGGCAGGCCCTCGGCTTCGCCCATCCAGGCGAGGCCGAGCGGCAGGGTGGTGGGCGTGCTGACGGTCAGCGCCAGGCCCGCCAGCGCCACGGTGAAGCAGCCGGTCTGCGTCGCGGAATTGTAGGTGACGCGGGCCGGCCGCCCGGCCGCCTGCAGCGCATCCAGCGCCGCGCCGCGCCAGGCGCAGGCATGGTCGGGGCGGGCGGGGTTTTCGTTCGGCCGGGACAGAGCGAGGGGCAGCGGGTCCCGCCGGTGCAGCCCATGCGTCGGACTGCCGACCCAGCGCAGCGGCCCGCGCCAGATGCGCTGCGCCTGCACGCCCGGCGGTTCCTGCCCCTCGCTGACCAGGGTCAGGTCGAGCTGGCCGTCGCGGAACTTGTCCACCAGCACATCGGAATTCAGGCAGGTGACATCGAGCTCCACCGCCGGATGCGCCTCCGCGAAGCGGGCCAGGATGGTGGGTAGCCAGTTCAGCGCGTAGTCATCCGGCGTGCCGAGCCGCACCGTGCCGACCATTGGCGGCGCCCGGAAATTGCCGATGATCTCGTCATTCAGCACCAGCAGGTCGCGGGCGCGCTCCAGCAGCCAGGCGCCCTGCGGCGTGGCCTGCACGCCGCGCGGGGTGCGGACCAGCAAAGGCTGACCGAGCAGTTCCTCCAGCCGGCGGATCTGCATGGAGACGGCGGATTGGGTGCGGCCGAGCCGGTCCGCGGCCCGGGTGAAGGACCCACCCTCCGCGATCAGCACGAAGGCGCGCAGCAGATCAGGGTCGAGGCCAGGAGCGCGGGGTGCGAGGGGGGGCATCCCCGCAGCATCAAGGATCTTGATGCGCTACGTCAATATAACTCGTTTTACTGATGGCGGTGCGCGCCCGATGCTGCCGGCGGATTGACCAGCAGAAGGAATGCTCTCCATGTCCGGCCTCTTGCTCTCGCCTGATGGCGTGCGGCGGAACCTCACCCCCATCGCGCGGACCGCACCGGCGGCCCATGGGTGGCTGGGCTGGCTGGCCCTCACGCTGCGAACCGTCACCACCCGCCGCTATCTGGCGGAGATGGATGACCGGATGCTGAAGGATATCGGCATCAGCCGCGGCGAGGCGCTGACCGAAGCGGCGCGGGCGCCCTGGGATGTCGGCCCGGGAGGGCCGCGGGGGGATGTCGGCCCGGGAGGGCCGCGGGGGAATACCGGCCCGCGCGGCCTGTAGTGGCTTCCGGGGCGCGGGGCCCCGGGGCCTCAATCCATCTGTTCGGCGAGTTCGATCATCGGCTGGCGGCTGTTGTAGGCCTCCATCAGGCGGTCGGCTTCGCTGAACGGCCGAACCTCCACCCGGGCCAGGCCGGAATCCCGCATGCCGAGTTCCTGGGCGATGCGGGGCGACAGGTCGATGATCCGGCCGGCGATGAAGGGGCCGCGATCCTCGATCACCACGGTGCGGGTCCGACCGTTCCGCAAATTCGTCACTTCGACGACGGTGCCGAAGGGCAGGGTGCGGTGCGCGGCGGAATTTGAGTTGGGATCGAAACGGTCACCGTTGGCCATGGCGCGGCCTGTGAAATAGGTAGGGTGGTAATAGGAAGCAATGCCGCGTTGCGGCGAAAAATCGCTCGCTTGCGTCGGCAGGGGGGCAGCAGTGGCAACGGCCAGGCAGGCCAGCAGCGCGAGGCGCCGCAGCGGCAGGTATGGCAATCCAAATCCTCCTTCACGCCACCCGAATTCAGGAGCGGCCTCGGTGGCACGCGGTTCGTGGGGCCAAGATCATGGCCGAACCGGTGGCACCCCGGGTAAAACCCAAGGTTGCGTGTGCCTTGTGGCGACGAGGCGGCGCGCCGGGGGGTGCGTCGCGGTGGTGATGCCGCCGGTTTGGGGGCGGCACCGTGTTAGGGCCGCAGGCACCCCACCGGGTCAAGCACGGAGTGCGCCGGGGTCACTCCAGCGGGGCGATCCGCTCGGATTCACGTAACGCCGCGCCGATGGATAGGACAAAAACCTCACGACCGTCGCGCGATTGTGAGAAGGCGCCCGGGTCCATCCCCGTCAGGGCGGCCAGGGCCGGGGTGGCAGAACTGCCCAGTAGCGCGGTCACCAGGCCCCGCAAATGCCCCCTGTCATCCAGCGCCGGCCCGCCGGAATAGCCCATCAGCGCGCCGATTCGGGCTGTGAAACCGGGACCGCGGCCGGTCACGGCGGCATTCGGCCGCTCGACGCGCCCGCTGGCCAACGCCGGGCCGGCGGAAGGCGCGCCGATAGCCCAGATTCGCTGTCCCGGCTCCGGCGCGGCGGCGTCTATCGGCACCGGTGCGAAGATGCCGGGCGGCACGCCCAGCACCGCCAGGTCCAGCATCTGGCTCCGCGCGACCACCACGACCGGAACCGTCACCGCGGCATCGCCGCGCTGCGCCTGGAGATGGACCACCCCCTCCGGCAGCACATGGGCGTTGGTCAACAGCCGGCCCGGCGCCACCGCCACGGCGGAGCCGAGCGGGACGCCGTGGCTGGACAGCGCGGCGAAACCGAAGCTGGCCGCAGAAGCGGCCGGCCCACCGCGGGCTTCTTCCGCCGGCAGCCGGGTACAGGCCCCAAGGATGAGGCCCAGCCCCAGCCCCGCCAGAAGGAAGCCGAGGGTGCGGGCAGCTTCGGCACAGAGGCCCGGCAGGCGCTGGAGGCGCGGCAGGCGCGTGGATCGCATGGGAACATCCTGGACCGCATGTCGCCATAGGCTGCGCCGCCGGGGGTTTCGGCTTTCTGAATCAGGCCACTCTGCATAGCGTTTGCGAATGACTCGCAATTACGCTAGCGATGACCCATCAGGCAGGAGCGATTCCATGGCGACAACCGGCCTTCCCCATTGGCCCTGGACCGGCGCGGAGGCCGATGCGCTGCCGGCGGCGGAGCGGATGCTGATCGATTCCGCCCGCGCCTGGGCCGCGGCCGCCCGCCAGGGGCAGCCGGCCCTGCTGGCGGTGCGGCGGCTGCTGGCGACCGAGGATGCGATGGGGGCGGCGGAGCCGCTGGATGCGTTGCTCCGCACCCTGGCGCAACACCCGCTGACGCTGGGCTGCCCGCTTTGCCCCCGTCTGGTGGGGGAGGAACCGGCGCTGCTGCTGGCCGTCGCCTGCGCCCAGCGGGGACCGCGGCGGGAAGCCCTGGCCTGCCTGATGCGGCGCCTGCCGCCCTACCAGGCCTATGCCGCCACCGCGGCCGCCATTGCGCTGGGCTGCGCCTTCCGCCGGTCCGGGTTGAAGCTGGGCGATCCCTGGGTCGGCTGAGCCGCCCCTGACGCCCTGGGCAGCACCCATATATAGGTGGCGCGGGCAGGAGTGAGCATGGATCGCCGAGTCTGGCTGCTGACGGGCGCGCAATTCGCGGCAGCGACCGGGGCCTATGCCTTCACCGGCCTGATTGCCAGCATGGCGGAGGATCTGGGCGTCAGCCTCGCCACCGCCGGGCAGCTCGCCGCCAGCTATGCGCTGACCTTCGCCATCGCCGGCCCGCCGATTGCGGCGCTGACGGCGCGGGTGGACCGGCGGCTGTTGCTGACCCTGGGCCTGGTCCTGATTGCCCTGCTCAACCTGGCCACCGCGCTGGTGCCGGATTTCACCTCTGCCCTGGCGCTACGGGTGGCAACGGCGCTGGCCGCGGCGCTGGTGGTTCCGGCGGTCGCGGCCTCGATGCTGGTGCCGGCGGCGCAGCGCGGGCGGGCGATTGCCATGGTGATGGCCGGGCTGACACTGGCCTTTTCCTTCGGCATTCCGCTCGGCACCGCGATAGGCGGGGCGCTGGGCTGGCGCGCCACCTTCGTCTTCGCCGGCAGCCTGGCCGGGGTGGCGGCGCTGGCGGTGTGGGTCGGGCTGCCGCGCCTGCCGAGCACGGATCGCGGCGGCGCGGCTTCGCTCCGCATGGCACTGCGGCCAGAGATCATCGCGGTGCTCGGCACCAGCCTGCTGGCCTTTGCCGGGCTGTTCTGCATCGCCGCCTATCTCGGCCCGATCGTCACCGCGACGACGCGGATCGAGGGATCGGGGATCGGTGCGGTGCAGGTGTTCGTCGGGCTGGGCAGCATTCTGGGGATCGGGCTTGGCGGAAGGCTGGCCGATGGCGGCGGGGCGCGGGTGCCGGTGGCGCTGTTCCTGGCGCTGACCCTGGCACTGCTGGGCTATTCCCTGCTGCTGACGCAGCCGCCGGCCTTCTGGCATGTGGCGCCGCTGAGCCTGCTGGTCTTTGCCGGCAGCGCCTCGCTATTCGCCTTGGCGCCGCTGGTGCAGGCAAGGCTGATGCGGCTGGCGCCGCAGGACCGATCGGTGGCGCTGGCGCTGAATGGCGGCTTCATCCTGGCGGGGCAGGGCGTCGGCGCGGCCTATGGCGGGGTGGTGATCGCGGCCGCGGGGTTGGCCTGGACGGGGCTGGCGGGGGCCGTGCTGGCGCTGGCCGGGGCGGCGCTGGCGCTGCGCGCCTATCGTGCCGTGCCATAGGCGATGCCTATCGCCGCCATGTGGATCAACGCTTGATCGCCGCGCCCTGGCATGCGGCAATACGTTAGGGAAACGGAGACAATACGCGATGCAACGTCGCACTCTGCTGGCCGTACCGACCGCCGCGCTGCTCACCACACCTTGGATCGCCCGCGCGCAGGGCGCCTGGCCGGACCGGCCGGTGCGGATCATCGTGCCCTATCCGCCGGGTGGGTCGAACGACACCGTGGCGCGCATCCTGCAACCCAAGTTGACCGAATTGCTGGGCCGCCCGGTGATTGTGGAAAACCGGGCCGGGGCGTCGGGCTCGGTCGGGTCTTCGGAAACGGCGCGGGCAGCGCCGGATGGCCATACCTGGCTGCTGGCGAATGACACGCTGGCGACGAATGAGACGCTGATGAGCCTGCCCTACCGGGTGATGCAGGCGTTTTCCTTCTGCACCCTGGTCGGCACCTGCCCCTATGCGCTGGTCACCCACCCCTCCACCCCCTTCCAGAATTTCGCCCAGATGGTGGAGGCCGCGAAGGCGCGGCCGCAGACCCTGAACTACGCGACCACCGGAGTCGGCAGCGGGGCACATATCGCCACCGTGCTGCTGCAGCAGCGCGGCGATTTCAGGCTGGAGCACGTGCCCTATCGGGGCGGCGGCCCGGCCCTGCAGGATTCGCTGGCAGGCCATGTGCCGCTGTTCATGTCGAATATCGTAATCATCCTGTCGCATATCCGCGCTGGCGCGCTGCGGCCGCTCGGCCTGACCCAGCAGACCGGCAGCCGCTACCTGCCGGGCGTGGTACCCTTCACCCGGCAGGGCTTCCCGGGCTTCGAGGCGCTGACCTACTGGCAGCTTTGCGGCCCGGCCGGCATTCCGCAGCCGATCCTTGAGCGCATGCAGCAGGCCGTGAAGCGGGTGCTGGCGGAGGAGAATGTGCAGGCGCGGATGGCGGAGCAGGGCGCCGACATCGTTGGCTCCACCCCCGCCGAGACGGAGGCCTTCGTGCGGGCCGAGATCGAGAAATGGGGCGCCGTGATCCGCGAGAACAACATCCGCGCCGATAGCTGAAGTCCGGCCTTGTTGGCGTGCAGGACAGCAAAGGCTTGGCGAAGCAGGGCGACCGCCCTTAGTTTGCCTGAGAAACGTATAAGGGGAGGAGTCCTGCACATGATGCAGCGTCGCAATCTGATGACCCTGGCAGCCCTGGGCCTGGCCGCGCCCGCCGTGGTGCGCGCCCAGGGAAGCTGGCCGGACCGGCCGATCCGGCTGATCGTGCCCTGGGCGCCGGGCGGGTCCACCGACACGGTCGCCCGCCTGTTCCAGCCGCGGTTGGCCGCTGTGCTGGGACAGCCTGTGGTGATCGAGAATCGCGGCGGCGCGTCCGGCTCGATCGGTGCGTCCGAGATGGCGCGCGCGCCGGCGGATGGCAGCACCTGGATGCTGGCCTACGACAATGAGGCGCCGAATCAGACCCTGCTGCGGCTGAACTACCAGACGCTGGAGGCGCTGGTGCCGGTCAGTCTGGTGGCGACCGGGCCGTTGGTCATGACCGCCCACAAGGACACGCCGTTCCGGAACTTCCTGGAGGTGATGGCCGCGGCCAAGCAGGACCCCGACCGCCTGAACTACGCCACCTCCGGCGTTGGTGGGCTGGCGCATATCTCCACCACGCTGCTGCAGCAGCAGAACAGCTTCCGGATGACCCATGTGCCCTATCGTGGCGGCGGCCCAGCCGTGCTGGCCGCGATCGCGGGCGAGATTCCGCTGTTCATGACCAATGTGGTCATTGTTTCCCAGCATATGCGGGCCGGCACGCTACGGCCGCTGGGCGTGACGACGCGGGGGGAGACGCGGCATGTGCCGGGCGCGCAGAGCTTCGCGCAGCAGGGCTTCGGCGATTTCGAGGCGCCGACCTGGTGGGCCTTCTTCGGCCGGACCGGCACGCCGCAGCCGATCGTGGACCGGATGCATGCCGCGCTGACCCAGGTATTGAACGAGCCGGAGGTGAAGGCGCGCATCGAGGAGCAGGGCTGCGACATCGTCGCCTCCACCCCGGCCGCGGCGCGGACCTTCGTGGCGGCGGAGATCGAGCGCTGGGGCAAGGTGATCCGCGACAACAACATCCGCCTGGACAGCTGAAACTTTTTCCGCGGAAAAATGCAGCTTGATGACAGGGGCGGCCCGCTGGGGCCGCCCCTTTTTCATGCCGAGGCCAGGTAAAGCCTGGATTTCGGGGCGGGGAGGGGGGCTGGAGAGGGCATTTGACAGGAGGCCACCCCGCCATTAGAAAGCGCCCACCGACGACGAGGCAGCCACTTGAAACGAAGCGAGACACTCGCTAAGTTCATCGGCCCGCCAAGGCGGAGGTAACCGGGACAAAGAAGCTGGTACCCTACGGGGTGCCGGCCCATCGGTCCCACCGCTCA